>NZ_JAUBPW010000161.1:0-1701 GCF_036700965.1 Microcoleus sp. Pol8_D6
ACTTCTCAAGTTTAAGTAAGATTACAATGCTCGCTGGTAGGCTTCTAAATTCTTAAGAAGTTGCTCTTTTAGATAAATCAGCAACTGTTTAAAAAAATAAAACAACCGGGAATCAACGGTTTTGGCTGCTAGACTAAAAACAGCAACTAAACGGTTGCTAGTATGGTAGTATTTACGCAAAATCCGCAACTGTGAAACTTTTAAGGTTCGGGCAAGCTACGCCGCTTCGCCAATCCACTTTTAACCAAATTAGCAACCATTTTGCAACAGATGTTTACAAATTATTTTTAGGAATTGCTTGGTACACTGGGGAGAGACCAGGCGCAATCCTAAAAATAGACGTTAGTCACATCTACCAAAACCCTTTAACGCGCCAACCGCGCGAGAAAGTGATTTATCCGGGCGCTAACCGCAAGGACAAGCAAACGCGCGAGCTAGATATTCACAAGGATCTCAAGTTACTGCTGAGAGCTTACCAGCCGCCTGAATCGGGATTTCTATTCCCTTCTTTATATCGCTCGGATAAGCACTTGAGCTCCCAGGCTGTAGATAAAGCTTTTAGGCGCGCGGTAAAAAAAGCTGGGTTGGAGCATCAAGGATTCTCGCTTTATTCTGCACGGCGCGGTTTTATCACTCGCTTAAGTGAGCAGGGGTACGATGTCAAGTTGATTCAACGCGCAACAGGCCATAGAAGTCTGTCTTCACTGGTGCGATATATCGAAGTGTCGGACGCCCAATTAAAAAATGCAATTGATAATTTTTAGAATCAAAAATGACCTTATTTAATCCCAGTCAAGTACAACAGCAACAAGTTACCAAATTCCCTGGTGGCAGCTCTATCGCGGAATTTGCATTGACGACATCACCAGTTACCGTATTGTCTGATCGCAATACTGCGAACAACAGACGGGGATTGATGCTTTTTAATGATGGAACAGCCAACGCCTTATTTACTTTGGGTACAGGCGTTTCTGCAACTGCTTTCACGGCCGAAATATTGCCGGGGGGGTACTTCGAGGATTCGGCAGCCGCCCCTTGGCAAGGGCCTGTGATGATGCGGAGTACAAGCAGCCCCACTACTGTCAACGTCACCGAAATAGTAATTATTTAATTTAATGCCTTTATCTAATCCCATTACCGAGCCTCAAATCCCCCAGCCGATCGCCCGCGATAGCGAAGTGACAGCGGCTATTGTAAATCGGTTCATAACAAAATCAGGAATTACCGCACTCAATCAAGGAGGCATTGCGACTCTCCCGCTTTCCCTTGTAGGTGACACTATAACAGGGGTGCAAGTTTTAGTACGCCAAAGCCCAAACGCGGGTGTAAGCCCGAGCTATATCAGAAGCCTCGGGTACATGTACGATTGGTATTACGATCCTAATTTTTTCTATCTTATAAATCATCCTTCCGACTCTTACAATATTTTGGGAAAACCTTTTAGCGTCATTTTTACTTGTTTATGAAAGGGATTATTGAAGATTTCAAAAGTGCTGCTATAGCGATCGCGCTTCCGCTGCTTTTGCCTGAGTAATCGGCAAATCTTTGATGTCGCCCTGATGTGGATGTGTTTACGAATCGAACGATCGCGAATCATTTTTTTAGTAAAAGGGCAATTTCTGCGGGGGGGATTCCGGCAACTAAGAGCGATCGCACTTCCCGCACTTTCTCTTGGGCGATCGGGGAATCCGTGTTACCGCC
>NZ_JAUBPW010000021.1:0-89201 GCF_036700965.1 Microcoleus sp. Pol8_D6
TCTTGGTAATTTACTTTCATACAATCGTCCTTTTGCTAGAAGTGCTATTGTAGCATATTTTTGGAGAAGTGGTATTATATTCGCGTATAAAATTTCTCTAATTTTCTCCTCTTACTGTTCGTCCCCCTCTGCTGGAACGAAAGTTTGACTCTTAAGCGATTTCAATGGCAGAATGATCGATAATATAATCTACGATCGCCCGAATTTGATATCATAAGTAATAGCGGGAGATAATATTATAGTTTTGCACTAAAATGTCAGTCACGACTCATCAATTAATTCAGTGGAAACAACAAGGACGGTCAATTGTTGCCCTGACAGCTTATGATTATGCGATCGCCCAACTCCTCGATCAAGCAGGCGTAGATATCATCCTAGTCGGCGATTCCCTCGCCATGACAGTCTTAGGCTACGAGACAACCCTACCCATAACCCTCGATGAAATGCTGCACCACGCTAAAGCAGTGCGTCGCGGAGTTAAACAAGGATTAATTGTTGTCGATTTGCCGTTTTTGACTTACCAAGAAAGTCCCCAGCAAGCCATGCACTCGGCGGGGAGAGTTTTGAAAGAAACTGGCGCTCAAGCTGTAAAATTAGAAGGTGGATATCCAGCAATGGCTGCCACGGTTTCGCAGCTAACATCCGCCGGAATTCCGGTGATGGGGCACGTTGGTTTAACTCCGCAGTCGGTACATCAACTCGGCTACAAAAAACAAGGAAAAACGACCGAAGCAGCCGATCGCATCTTAGCAGAGTCGATCGCCCTTCAAGAAGCCGGTGCCTTTGCGATCGTGCTAGAACACATTCCCGCAGACTTAGCCGCTCAAATTACCCAAAAACTAACTATTCCGACAATTGGTATCGGGGCCGGGCCGCACTGCGACGGTCAAGTTTTAGTTACTTCCGATTTGTTGGGACTTTCCGAAAAACAGCCACCTTTTGCAAAAGCTTACGCCAATTTGCGAGAAACAATTACCCAAGCTGTGAAAGATTATTCCCTTGAAGTTAGAGAAGGCAAATTTCCCGAATAGCTTCGTAGTGAGGACATGAACCCTTAAAAAGAAGGACTAAAATCCTCACTACAAACCTAATTTACACTTTCGGCTGGCCCTCTTCCTCTTTATCCTTCTCAACAGCTTCATCCTCAGATTGACCAACCCCTTCCTTAAAACTCCGCAACGTTTTGCCCAAAGCATTTCCTAACTCAGGAATCTTCTTGGGGCCAAAAATTAGTATGGCAACCACCGCAATAATGCCCATTTCGGGCAATCCCAGACCAAACATACAAAATCTCCTGTAAAACTTGCTCGCTCGTAAGTCAATCTACTGATATTGTTAAAGTATCTACCTTTTTTCCTGCATCTTGCAACAGTAGAATCAAGTTTTATTAAGCTATCCCCCGATAAATAAGAATGTTAGAAATATCCCAGCCTTCTCTGCGCGACCAACAGCACCATCTCATCCGCGATTTAGCCGATCGGATGGAAGCAGTATGGCATCGCTATCTCGACCTCGAACCCTACCACCTGCCCGCTGAGTTGGGATACGTAGAAGGCCGCTTGGAAGGAGAAAAACTGATCATTGAAAACCGCTGCTATCAAACGCCCCAGTTCCGCAAAATACACCTCGAACTCGCTAAAGTCGGCCCCTTGCTTGACATTCTGCACTGCGTGATGTTTCCCAGACCGAATTATGCTTTGCCGATGTTCGGTACGGATATCGTAGCAGGCAAAGGCCAAGTTAGCGCCGCGATCGCAGACCTTTCTCCCCTCAATCGAGATCGAACTTTGTCGGAAACCTACCGAACCCAACTGGCAATATTGCCGATCAAGCAATTTTCTTGTCCCCGCCAAATTCCCGAATGGGGGGATATTTTCTCAGAATTTTGTCTGTTTGTGCGGCCAGAGTCGATCGAAGAAAACAGTCGGTTTTTGGATATTGTTGAATCCTACGTTGAAATTCACTGCAAACAGGCAGTCGCTTCCGAACCTGTCTCTGCCGCCGAAGCATCGGAAATTCTCGACGCTCAAATTTACTACTGCACCCAGCAGCAGCAAAACGACAAAACCCGCCGCGTACTGGAAAAAGCTTTCGGTCAAGATTGGGCCGAACATTACATGACCGAGGTGCTTTTTGATATCCCTAAATAGCTTAAATGTGTTTACAATATAGTAGGTGGACAAAACTTAATTAGGAAATCACCTACTTTATAAGTAATGGTAAAGGAATCACGGGTCAAGGATAAATCATTTTTAAAACCCCCAGGGCGAGGAATCATCGGTTTAGCGATCGCTGCAACTCTCATTACCACAGGAGTCGGTTTTTGGCAAGTATCTCAAATTAGAAAAGCCGAAGAGTTAAAGGCGGCGGCTGGTGCGGCTGCTGCAACTTCCGTCGCCACCCGCAACAGTGTTACCGCTTTGGGTAGGTTGACTCCGCAGGGGGAAGTTATCAAATTGTCAGCCCCTTCGGCGTCGGAGGGAGCAAGAATTGAACAGTTGCAGGTGGAAGAGGGCGATCGAGTCAGTCAAGGACAAATCATAGCAGTTCTCGATACGCGCGATCGGCTCCAAGCAATCCTCCAACAAGCCGACAAAGAAGTCAAAGTCAAACAAGCAGAATTAGCGAAAATTCAAGCAGGCGCAAAAACAGGGGTTGTCGGCGCTCAAAAAGCAGAAGTTGCCAAGTTTGAAGCACAAGTGCAAAGAGAAACCGAAGGCGAAGCAGCCAATATCGCCCGCTTAGAAGCTCAACTGCGAAGAGAAACCGAAGCCGAACAAGCTAACGTCGCAAAATTCGAGGCACAACTTCAAAGAGAAACCGAAGCCGAACAAGCTAATCTTGCCAAATTGGAGGCACAACTAGAAAGAGAAACAGAGGTGCAGCAATCCAAATTGGCTAGGCTAGAAGCTCAATTGCGCGGCGAAATTGCCTCTCAAAACGCTACAGTCGATCGGCTAAAAGCCGAATTGAAAAACGCCGAAGCCGAGGAACAACGCAATAAAGAACTCTCCCAAACAGGCGCAATTTCTGCTTCCGCCTACGATACCAAACGCTTAGCAGCAGAGACGGCTCGCCAGAGAGTAAAAGAAGCGCAAGCTGTATTAGAAAAAACAGTGCAAACACTGCAAGAGCAAATAGTCGAAACCAAAGCAACAATCAAACAAACAGTAGAAACAGGCAAGCAGGAAATTAATCAATCCCGCGCCAATCTCAGACGCAAGTTAGAAACAGGCAGGCAGGAAATTAACCAAGCCAGAGCCACCTTAAATCAAAAGATAGAAACTGGTAGAGAAGAAATCAATCAAGCCGAAGCAATACTCAAACAAAAAGCAGAAACAGGCCAAGAACAAATCAATCAAGCCAAAGCAAATCTAGACCAAATTGCCGAAGTCCGTCCCGAAGACGTGCAAGCCGCCCAAGCCGCCGTCGAAAGTGCGATCGCCACCAAACAAAAAGCTCAAGTAGACTTAAACTTAAGTTACATCAAAGCACCCGTATCCGGCTACATCCTCAAAGTTCACAGCCGACAAGGAGAACGTGTCAACACTCAAGATGGCATCGTAGAACTAGGCGGCACCGACCAAATGTACGCCGTAGCAGAAGTTTACGAAACCGACATCGCCAAAGTGCGACAAGGCCAGCGGGCTACCGTCAGCAGCCCCGTATTTGCAGGCACTGTGGAAGGAACAGTCGATCGCATCGGCAAACAAATCGGCAAAAAAGATGTCCTCAATACAGACCCCGCCGCCGACACTGACGCGAGAGTTATCGAAGTAAGAATTCGCCTCAATCCAGAATCTAGCAAGAAAGTTGCAGCCCTAACAAACTTGCAGGTTGAAGTGAAAATAGACATTTAAAATCGGTAATTGGTAATTGGTAATTGGTCACAGGAGCGATCGAGCTTGTTACTCATTACTCGTTCTTCCCTCTTCCTCCTTCGTTCTTCCCTCTTCGTTCTTCCTTCTTCCTTCTTCCTTCTTCCTTCATTGTATGGCAAAAATACCACTAGCTTGGGCACAATTAACCCGCGAAAAAATGCGCTTAGCCGTCGCACTAGCAGGCATTGGGTTCGCCGACTTGCTAATGTTTATGCAGTTCGGGTTTAGAGACGCGCTATTTGAAAGCTCCATCACCTTTCACTCGAAGTTAAAAGGGGATATTTTTATCACCAGCACTCAGTCAACGGCTTTAATAGCCATGAAAAGTTTTCCCCAGCGTCGCTTGTATCAAGCTTTGAGTTTTGACGGCGTTACAGCAATCAGCCCGGTATATTTAGGCTTTGGATTGTGGAAAAATCCTGACCCCAACCAGCGCAATACCCGCCAATTGATGGTAATCGGTTTTGACCCCGCTCATCCCATCTTTGATCTGCCTGAAATCCAAAATAATTTGGACAAAATCAAAATTTCGGATGTGGTTTTATTTGACCAAGCTTCCCGCCCGGAGTTTGGGCCGGTAGCAGAATATTTTAAACAGGGAAAAGTTGTTGAAACTGAAGTTGACAATCGCCGCGTTAGGGTAGATGGTTTATTTACTATAGGGGCCTCTTTCGGTGCCGACGGAAATCTTGTCACCAGCGATTTGAACTTTATGCGAATTTTTTCGACGCGGAGAACAAGAGGTTTAATCGATATAGGTATTGTTCACTTGCAGCCGGGAACAGATGTTAAGGCTGTTGTTGATAAAATGAGGGCAACTTTGCCAAAAGATGTGAGAATTTCTACTAAAGAAGAGTTTGTAGATTTTGAAAAAAAATATTGGCAGGAAAGTACATCAATCGGATTTGTTTTCACTCTCGGCGCGGCAATGGGATTTATCGTTGGGATTGTGATTGTTTATCAAATTCTTTATACTGATGTTACCGACCACTTGCCGGAATACGCGACGCTGAAGGCGATGGGATATAAGGATATTTACTTTTTGGGTGTGGTGTTTCAAGAGGCTTTGATTTTGGCAATTCTTGGCTATTTGCCAGGGTTTGGAGTTTCTTTGGTGCTGTACAATTTAGGGAGAAGTGCTACGAGTTTGCCGATGTATATGACTTTGGCGAAAGCTATGACTGTTTTTATTATGACAGTTGTCATGTGTTCTGTGTCGGGGGCGATCGCTGTTAGGAAGTTGCAGGCGGCTGACCCGGCGGATATTTTTTAAGGAAGAAAGAAGTTCGGCAACGGATTCTGTAACGGATGTCACGGATGTCACGGATGTCAGGAAGAAGGAAGAAGGAAGAGGGAAGAAGGAATTACCAATTACCAAGTATAAATTACGAATGAATACTTTACCAGTTGTCTCAATTAAAAATCTCAATCATTCCTTCGGCGAAGGACAACTTCGCAAACAGACATTATTTGACATCAACCTCGAAATTTATCCGGGTGAAATCGTGCTGATGACTGGGCCTTCCGGGTCTGGTAAAACCACATTGTTAACCTTGATTGGAGCTTTGCGATCGATCCAAGAAGGTAGTCTTAAAATTCTTGGCCAAGAATTGCGGGGAACGCCGAAAAATAAATTAGTTAAAGTCCGGCGGGACATCGGCTATATTTTCCAAGCTCACAATTTGCTCAAATGCTTGACAGCTAGGCAAAATGTGCAAATGTCTTTAGAACTGCACAGTCATCTTTCTCCCCAAGAAACTAATGATAAAATAGAGGAAATGCTGCAAGCTGTAGGCTTGGGAGAAAGAATAGATTATTACCCGGACAGCCTTTCTGGCGGGCAGAAACAAAGAGTTGCGATCGCCCGCGCATTAGTCAGCCAGCCGAAATTAGTATTAGCAGACGAACCCACAGCAGCCCTAGACAGTAAATCAGGTCGAGATGTGGTAGAAATTATGCGAGGTTTGGCTAAAGAACAGCACTGTACTATTTTGCTTGTCACCCACGACAACCGCATTTTAGATATAGCCGATCGCATTATTCACATGGAAGACGGCTACCTCGCACAAGATACATCAACAACGGCGGCAACTGGCGTTCTTTCGGGAAAATAATATTAACCCACCTAAACTTATTTCCGAGAACCGGGACGCTTTGCTCCTACCTTGGCAGGACTTTTCGTTGCACCTTTGGCTGGAGTTTTAGAACTACTTTTGCCACTTTTTTGACCCTTAGCTCCTACCAATTGGCTATCATTGGCATTGGTAGGTCTGCCGGCCGGCGTTCTCGTAGTCCTAAAGGTAACATTCACCCCTTCATTCGACTGTTCCAACACCAACATCGGCGTCGGCTTGGCTTTTTGATCCCACTCAATATGAACGATGCGACCTTGAATTGTCGGCTGCCAACTGTCGTGGTCGTCTGAAGGACTCAGATAAGTTTCCAAACAGTCAATAATTTGATTAATTGTTGCTGAGGTTGCCTGAGTCGGCAGTTTCATCAGCTTAATTTGAATCCGAAACAGCACTCGTTTTTCTATTTTTACCGCCGGATCGCCAGTTTCGTATTCGATATCAAACATCGAATCCACTTGCCTGCCACTGCCCGCATTCCCGTTTTTATCTCCCACTGCTGCCTGAGTCGGACGCAGGGCAATACTAATTTTTTCTTTAACTTTTACCTTGATCTGGTTCACAATGGCAAAGTGAAATACTTCTTCCGCCATTCGCATTCTCAGGTAGTCTAAATTAAAGTCTCGTGAGTGGATAAGGTCGGGATTCTTTTCCATCTTTAACATGGTTTCCAGAGCCATTTTGTATTTTTTCTGGAGTTCTCGATTTCTAAACTCCTCAAATTTGAGCTTTTTGCTCAAATCGTCGAGTTTTAGCTTGGTAAACACCGCTAAACCGATAAGCAATAACAACAGTAATCCCGACCCTCCCATTAAGAGTTGGTCTGAGGACGGATCTCCGGGTTTAGCCTGTTTAGGTTTGGGAGAGGCTACTGCCAACCTTGGTTCTACAAGGATTATTTGGGTTGACATGGGCTTTTAAAGGGTAAAATTTGACGCTATATTTCTACAGGACTCCAGAGTAGAGCTGGTAGTGCAACTGGATCAACCAACATTGACATCATTCCACCATCATCTTGGTACAACTGGATTTCTGCAACTGGAGCACGCACCCTCTAATTAATACTTTATCTTTAACTGCAAGCAGCTTCCCGAAATATTGGAAAATCCCGCGCTGGCACTGGCCAATAGAAATGGTGAATTGTCTGTAATATATTATACCAATATTGCTAAAAAAAATGTTTGTTCGGCGGTCTCCGTTTCTAGAAAAATAAAAAGAAATACACATAAATTAATAGTAACTCTGGGAGCGAGCAGCGGAAAACATCAAGCAGAACAGTCGATCGCCCGGACGATCGAGGGGCGGACGTTGGGAGGGTGCTAATTCCTACTGTTGGCTGACTCTCGCCGTGCCAGCCGACCTGGCGGCGTGCTGTCAAAGTCGAGCTCTCTTTGCGATCGAACAACGTCTCCTTAGCTAAGATTACAGCTAATACCACCAATATTCGATCGTGACCTACGAACCCCTGCACCACAAATATCGCCCTCAGACATTTGCCGAATTAGTCGGTCAAGAGGCGATCGCTCAAACCCTCACCAGCGCCATCCTACAAGAGCGCATAGCACCAGCATATCTATTCACCGGCCCCAGAGGCACCGGTAAAACCTCTAGTGCCAGAATTTTCGCCAAATCTCTCAACTGTATTTCTACGGTTGCCCCCACCCCCACACCCTGTGGCAAATGCAACGTTTGCCAAGAAATTGCCCGAGGTTCCACACTAGATGTCATCGAAATTGACGCCGCCAGCAACACCGGAGTAGATAACATTCGGGATTTAATCGAAAGAGCTCAATTTGCTCCCGTACAATGCCGCTATAAAGTATATGTAATCGACGAAGTTCATATGCTCAGTACCCAGGCATTTAACGCCTTATTAAAAACCCTAGAAGAACCGCCAGATCGCGTTGTATTCGTTCTCGCAACAACCGACCCACAAAGAGTATTGCCAACTATTATTTCTCGTTGCCAAAAGTTCGACTTTCGCCGCATCCCCCTCGATGCAATGATTGCTCATTTGCACAAAATTGCCAAATTAGAAAATATCAATATTGCCAGCGATGCAGTACAAATGGTAGCTCAAATCGCCCAAGGAGGTCTCCGAGATGCCGAAAGTTTGCTCGACCAACTAAGCTTATTTCAGGGTGAAGTAACAGTCGAAAAAGTTTGGGATTTAGTCGGTGCAGTTCCTGAAAATGATTTAATGGATTTGCTGCAAGCTATTGATACAGATAACGCTACAGCATTAATAGACATGACCCGCCATCTCATGGATCGCGGTCGGGAACCGCTAATCGTGCTGCAAAGTCTCGCGAGCTTTTACCGAGATTTGCTAATAGCCAAAGCTGCACCGAAACGGTCAGATTTAGTAGCTTTAACATCGGCAACTTGGGAAAAACTGGGGGATTTTGCCCGCCATTGGGATGCGGAGTTGATTTTGGCAGGTCAGAAACATTTGCAAACCCACGAAGTGCAAATTAAAAACACTACTCAGCCGCGTTTGTGGCTGGAAGTAACGCTATTGGGATTGTTGCCCTCAGCAATTAGAACTCAGCAGCAAACAACAGCCGAACCAGCGAAAAATGTTGCTCCATCACAAATTCACCCCTCCCAACCCAGGGCGGGCACGGGGGCACCGCCCCTACAATCGGGGGGGAGTCAGACATCTCATATTGAACAATCTGCAGTTCCCAATTCGCAAAATCATCCGCCTCAGTCGCCGCCTGTGGCTAATCGAACAGAAAGCCCACCTCCTGCACCAATTCCCGCACCTGTACCAACTCCTGAAACGAATCAAACAAATTATTTACCGACTAATTCAGCCGATGAAATCGATTTAAATCGAGTGTGGGAACAGGTACTTGACCGCGTGCGGCCGCATGGAACTCAATCGCTGCTTCGCCAACATGGACAGCTAGTAATTTTTAGCAATAATACTGCTCATGTTAAGATTAGTTCCCAGCCGTTGCTGAATATGGTTAAAGACAAAGTAGCTAATATTGAAGAAGCTTTTTTGCAAATTTTTAACCGTCGAGTAACAGTAAAAGTGGGATTGACAAATCCCGCTGAAACTAATAATTCCCGCGCTAAGGATTTGCCAAGTTCTAACGGACGTGTTGGCGAAAATCCCAGGAATTCTCATCCTGCGGATGATGTCGACCAACAGGTGCAGAACTCGGCGAGTTCGGAGATTACAGATGATTTTTTGGGGAATAGGGGAGAAGAACAAAAACACCTGCCAGCGCCTGAAAATACCGCCGTTAATGTGCCCCTAATTTCCGAATCGCGATCGCCCACAAACGGCTCTACAGAATCTCAAAATGACTTTAACGCTCAGGCTATAGCGGTGCGTGATGACGCTCAATATGTCGCGAATACGGCTAGGCAATTGGCTGATATGTTTAACGGGGAAGTAGTCGATTTGTCTGATGACTTGGAGATTTGGGAGGCGGAAACTTTTAGATTGGAATCGGAACCGGATTTTCCCGAGTTATCTTCTGAGTTAGGTGAGGATGATTTTATAGATTGGTAAATGGGAATTGGGCATTGGGAATTGGCTTGACATATAATATTAAGTCCAGTTGATCTTACATCTTGCACTATTCTTAGGAACGGGCTCTCCGGCCTGTTCCACAACGCTCCGCAGTCAAAATCCAGTTTATGCCATAACCGCCAAGGCTGTTGCTATTATAAAACTGTTTTCAGGGTTTCCGCCGAGTATGTCGCTCTCCGCTATTTTGAGTCTGGTAGGTATTATGCTGTGGATATCTGTTGGTATCTGGGATTTTATAGCTTCGGAACTTAAAGAAACCTTGTTTTGGGCTAGGCTTGCAGCACCAGTTATCTTAATTGCTATAATAATACGTGCCGTCCTGTTGAGGTAGATAAAAAATGAGAAAAATTTTGAGCGAATACGATTTTCCTTTTTTATTAGCAATTGATTTTGAATCGGAATGGAAGAGAGTGTTGACCGTAGTTAAAAAACATCCTTGGTTAACTGTTGATGGGTATTTTCAGACTGAACAACAATACCGCGATTACAAAATTAGAATGGGGACAGCGGCGAGTGAATTTAAGCTTTGGCAAATCGAAAATTGGAATGATAAATATTATCTTGACCAAATTTATCGCTCTAGATATTGGCTGAGTCAATTAGACTTGATCAAATCGTTTAATTATGAAGATTCAAGTTATGGGTTGAAACACGATTGTGAAAATTGGTGGGGTGTAGAGAAAAGTAAATTGGGTATTCAAGACACTGTGTCTTATGTTGCTAATGGTTGCTTGATTGTAGGAGCTTTAATTTTAGAATGGAAATTCACTGATACTTACCAAGGACATCGATCCCTTAATGTGTGTTTTCCGATTAGCAAAAAAAGTCTGAAACGATTGAAACCCGATTATCGAGGTTAAACCCGAAATGACTAAAAATTCAATTCTGTCCCTCCCTAGCTTTGCCCGACTTTTCCTCCTTTCCACAAATAGATTTCATACTTGATTCTTTAGTCTCTCGTTGCGCTGATTTCGTTAAATAATGCTTTAGAGCGGGCTATAAGAACCCACCCCCCAAGAAAATTTAATTTTTGTGGAACAGGCACGATGCCTGTTCCACGAGAATAGTAAAATATCTGAACTTAAGCCGACTCTGGCTTGGGCAGCGAAGACGGAAGTACCAACAACTCGGCGGTCGATCGCTTCTCGACCATTTCCTTAGTAATCGTACACCGAGCAACATCCTTGCGCGACGGCAACTCGTACATCACATCCAACATCAATTCTTCGACAATTCCACGCAGCGCCCGTGCTCCAGTTTTGCGGCGGTATGCTTCCTGCGCGATCGCCCGAATCGCCTCTGGCTTAAAGTCCAACTGCACATTATCCATCTTCAGCAGCTTTTGATACTGCTTAACCAAAGCATTTCGGGGTTCCGTCAAAATCGCCATCAGCGTTTCCTCATCCAGCGGTTCCAACACCGCCGCCACAGGCACCCGCCCAATAAACTCAGGAATCATCCCAAACTTCACCAAATCATCCGGTTCCAGTTGCTTGAGTACATCAGCAGCCCGCTTTTCCTTCGGCTGAGCTTCTCCGGGCTGAATAAAACCCATTGACTTTTTACCCGTTCTCTGCTCTATCACTTTCTCTAGACCGACAAAAGCACCGCCGCAGATAAACATGATATTGCTGGTATCAATTTGGATGCAGTCTTGGTAGGGATGCTTGCGGCCGCCTTGGGGAGGTACATTGGCGATCGTCCCCTCCAGCATTTTCAGCAGCGCCTGCTGCACGCCTTCACCCGACACATCCCGCGTAATCGAAGGATTTTCGCTCTTGCGGGCTATTTTGTCAATTTCATCAATATAAATAATTCCGCGCTGCGCCTCTTCCACGTCCATATCTGCCACTTGCAGCAGCCGCAGCAAAATATTTTCCACATCTTCCCCGACATAGCCTGCTTCCGTCAGCGTCGTCGCGTCAGCCACCGCAAACGGCACGTCCAGCATATCCGCCAAAGTCTGAGCCAGCAGAGTTTTTCCGCAGCCCGTCGGCCCGATTAACAAAATATTCGATTTTTGTAGTTCTACTTCTTCCGGCGGGTGCTTGCCGCTATTTTTGGCATGGATAAAGCTGAGGCGCTTGTAGTGGTTGTAAACAGCCACCGAGAGCACTTTTTTCGCCTCATTTTGCCCGATCGCGTTTTCGTCGAGGTAATTTTTAATTTCCCTCGGCTTGGGAATTTGGCTCATCGACATACTTTTGCCCGAGGTACCGCGGCGCTTTGGCGTCGTTTCCTGCTTCGGAGCCACCGCAGCAGCAGGCACTGCACTCGAATCAAACAACTCCTCATCTAAAATTTCATTGCACAAGTCTACGCATTCGTCGCAGATATACACCCCGGGCCCTGCGATCAACTTGCGTACTTGCTCTTGAGACTTGCCACAAAACGAACATTTTAGATGGGAGTCGTACTTAGACATAACAGCCTCTTAATTCAGTGCAGTGACATTCTCTCCCGCCGCCGGAAGGTTTTCTTTAGCGATAACTCGATCGACCAAACCGTAATTTTTGGCTTCCTCGGCTGACATAAAAAAGTCACGCTCTGTATCCGCCTCTAATTTGTCGATCGGTTGACCTGTGTGGTGCGCTAGCAGTTGATTCAGCTTACGCTTATGATAAAGGATTTCTTTGGCTTGAATCTCAATATCCACTGCTTGACCTTGAGCGCCTCCAAGCGGCTGGTGGATCATAATCCGGGAACTCGGAAGAGACATCCGCTTACCGTGGGCTCCTGCTGTCAGTAGAAATGCGCCCATACTCGCTGCCAAACCGTAACAAATCGTTACCACATCCGGGCGGATTTGCTGCATTGTGTCATAAATTGCCATCCCGGCTGTCACCGAGCCGCCGGGGGAATTTATGTACATTTGGACATCTTTTTCTGGGTCTTCGGCATCCAGATACAATAGCTGAGCCACTATCGAGTCAGCAACTTCGTCGGTTACGGGAGTTCCTAAAAACACAATTCGCTCCCGCAGCAAGCGCGAGTAAATGTCAAAAGCCCGCTCACCCATCCCCGACTGTTCTAGTACCATCGGCACTACATTGCTGGGGCTGGAACTGACATCAAAATCGTTATAGCTTGTAATTAGGTAATTGGAAGATTGAGATACAACCATAAGACACCAGTCAAGGATTCTAGACAATTTGCTGCTGCTGATGAAAGCTTTAAATTAAGCCGCCAGCTTTTAACTATTATGCCTCTTCTGAACGGATATCGGGGGAATGGGGAGTTTTGAGTTTTGAAATTGCTTTCTGCGCTGGGCGCAACGCTGGATTGACTAGCTAGGCTCGCAGGGTGAATGAGTTAAAATACTTACTGGTAAATCCTCGCTGCTTCTAGTGGACACCGCGAGCTTTTAGTAAGGCTCAGGCGCACCCGGAGCTTGTAGTTAAGGATCAGGTGCGCCGTTAAAATCACGGTTGATTTCATGCCCCCAATTAGGACATTTGAACACATTAAGTTCTATTCTTCGCCTACGACTTCCACTTCGACGCTCGTGGCTGCTTCTGCTGAATCTCCAGCGTCTGATTCTTCTGATTCTGCTGCTGCGGGAGTCAGAGAGCCTTCAGGTACGAGTTCGATTGTCCCTTTTTCTTCCAACCATTTCAGGGTTTTTTGTTTGAGCAAGTCTTCTGCTACAAATTCCTGCAACCTTTGGGGGTCAAAATCTCCTTTGGGAAACTGCTTTCTGATTTTTGCTACTTCGGCTGCTACTTCTGCTGGTTCCACAGATAAGGATTCCAGCTTGGCTACTTCTGCCAGAGCTAAATTCTGCTTGAGGCGCTCGATTGCTTCCGGGCGCGAGCGTTCCCGCATCGGGCCCATATTTTCTTCGGTAAACAGTTGGTTGATATCTATGCCGTAATTTTTCAATTGGACGGCTTGTTGATTCAACAAATAATCGATTTCGCGATCGACCATTGTTTCGGGAATTTCCACGTCTATTAGCTGCACGAGGGCTGCTGATATAGCTTTTTCCTTATTAGCTGATGTCTTGTTTTCTTGGTCTGCTTTAAACCGAGTTTCGAGCGATTCGCGCAGTTCTGCTAAAGTTTCAAACTCACTTACTTCTTGGGCGAAGTCGTCGTCCAACTCCGGCAATTCTTTTTCCTTAAGTTCTTTAAGGGTAATCGTAAAGACTGCCGGTTTTCCTGCTAGTTCTTCACTGCTATACTCATCTGGGAACTGCACGGAAACTTCTCTAGTTTCTCCCGGATTCATCCCGATCATGCCTTGGATAAAGCCCGGTACAAACTGATTTTCCGATAATTCTACTTGGAAGTCTTCTGCTTCGCCACCAGGAATTTCTGCGGGAGTTTCGCCTTCGGCTGCTTCCGCAAATCTACCGGAGAAATCAACCAAAGCCACGTCTCCCAACTGAGCCGGCCGGCCTTCTACGGGGATTAAAGTAGCTTTGTCCGATCGATATTTTGCCAGTACCTCATCCACCTGAGCCTCATCATACTTAGCTTCTTCTGCTTGAAGCTGCAAACCTGTGTACTGACCCATTTTCACTTCGGGTTGTACATCAACCTTCGCCGAAAAAATCAGAGGCTGTTCTGGATCGAACTTCTCTAGTAATTCTTCAAACTCGGTGCGAAGTTCAAAACTGCCAATTGCGGCAATTTTTTCTTGTTCGAGAGCTTTTTGCAGGGAATCATTGATCAAATTTTCCAAAGCCGTCGCTTTCAAGCGAGTCTGGCCTAGGCGCTGTAGCAAAACTTGACGGGGAACTTTGCCTTTGCGGAACCCAGGAATATTAACCTCGCGAGCAAATTGTTTAATTACTTGCTCGTAAGCTTGTTTTGACTTTTCTGACGGTACTTCGATTTCCAGACCAATTTGGCTAGCTGGAAGTTTTTCCTGGGTTACTTTCATCGGCTTTTGTGATATTTAACAATAGTGTAATAAAATACATACAAATCTGACTTTGCCTGCATTTTAATTTTGTACGCTTTGACTCGTAACGGCACAACTACAACACCTTTACCGGATGAGACTGTAAGTCATTGCCGGCTACTTTTTTGGCTCTTGCCAAATAGTTTTGGTTTGAGGATACTAGCTTTTGCTGCTAGGAATGTGGAGGTTAAGTCCACTAATTGCCGATGCACCATAGCACATATCGCCCTGTGATGTCAATCTTGCCGACCTCTGCGGCCAGTCAAAGTCAATGGATGCGCCTGCGAAAATGCAGATATATCGCAAAACTTAACCGGATGCGGATTGGGCGTGGGCGAGCGGCAAAAGATGCTAAACTGGCATTGGGTACGCTCGCCCGGATCAATCGGGAAGTTCGATCTGCCTTTTCGCTTAACTGCACCATTGCTATCCTCTCATGCTCCTGATATCGCATAACATTAATTAAGTTTGATATTGAGAATTGCAGTTATTTAAATTTTTGATTTCGATCGTTTAGACTTTAATTTTCGGAGGAAACTAATTTGTCTCAATCCTATCGAGTTGCCATTTTAGGAGCTACCGGCGCAGTCGGTGCCGAGTTGCTCGAACTATTGCACAGCAGGAGTTTTCCGATTTCTAACTTGAAGCTGCTGGCTTCGGAACGTTCAGCAGGCACAACTTTGCCTTTTGGCAGTGAGATGCTGCAGGTAGAAGCAGTTTCGGCGCGATCGTTTGATAATGTAGATCTGGTGCTGGCTTCGGCCGGCGGCTCTACTTCTAAGTTATGGGCTCCGCAAGCGGTGGCAGCCGGGGCAGTGGTTATTGACAATTCTAGCGCTTTCCGCATGGATGCGACCGTACCGCTAGTGGTTCCAGAAGTCAATCCCCAAGCGGTAGCAGCTCACCGAGGTATAATTGCTAATCCCAATTGCACGACTATTTTGATGGCAGTTGCCGTTTGGCCACTTCACAAAGTTAGGCCGGTACAGCGCATAGTTGTAGCCACTTACCAGTCTGCCAGCGGGGCGGGGGCGAGGGCAATGGAGGAAATGAAAGCTCAAGCAAGAGCAATTTTGCAGGGGGAAACGCCCAAAACAGATATATTTCCCTACCCCTTAGCATTTAATTTGTTTCCGCACAACACCCCGATTAATGATTTGGGGTATTGTGAAGAAGAGATGAAAATGGTAAACGAAACTCGGAAGATATTTGGTACGGACGAGATTAAAATTACGGCAACTTGTGTGCGGGTTCCCGTACTCCGCGCTCATTCGGAAGCGATTAATCTAGAGTTTGCAGAGCCTTTTAGCGCGATCGAGGCCAGGGAAATCTTAAAGCAGGCAAGCGGGGTTAAGCTGGTAGAAGACTGGCAAGCTAATTATTTCCCGATGCCCGCAGAAGCCAGCGGTAAGGATGAGGTGTTAGTTGGCAGGATTCGCCAAGATATTTCTCACCCCTGCGGGTTGGAGATGTGGCTGTCGGGCGATCAAATTCGCAAAGGGGCGGCTTTAAATGCGGTGCAGATAGCTGAGTTGCTGGTAGAAAAAAATTTGTTGCGAACCCAAGCGGCGGTGGCTTCTAATTAGGGGCAACCCTGGCAATTTGGAAATTCAAATTGGGGATTTTAGATAAACCGTTCATCTGAAATCAAAAATTTAAAATCAAAAATCAACAGTCTAAAATCGGAGAAAGTGTGGTAAAGTTTGGACGTGTTCTGACTGCAATGATTACGCCGTTTAAGGAAGACGGCAGCGTTAACTATGCGGTAGCAGAACAATTGGCAGTTCATTTAGCCGATCACGGTACGGATAGCTTGGTAGTGTGCGGCACTACTGGCGAGTCTCCCACTATGACCTGGGATGAAGAGTACGAATTATTTCAGGTAGTACAAAAGGCGGTGGCCGGTAAGGCGTTGGTAATCGCAGGAGCAGGCTCTAATTCTACTTCAGAAGCAGTCGCAGCTACGAAAAAAGCAGCTAAACTCGGGTTAGATGGTTGTTTGCAGGTGGTTCCTTATTACAACAAACCCCCGCAAGAAGGTTTATATAATCATTTTCGGGCGATCGCGCAATCTGCTCCAGAATTGCCTATAATGTTATATAACATCCCCGGTCGCACTGGTCAGAATATGTTGCCGGAGACGGTGGCTCGATTGGCCCAAATCCCCAACATTGTGGCCGTAAAAGAAGCAAGTGGCAACTTGGATCAAGCAAGTCAAATTCGGTGCTTGACATCCCCTGAATTTGCCATCTATTCTGGAGATGATTCCCTAACTTTGCCAATGTTGGCGGTAGGAGGATCTGGTGTAGTTAGCGTAGCCAGCCATCTGGTAGGAGAGCAACTGCAACAGATGATCAAAGCTTTCGAGGCCGGTCAAGTTCAAGTCGCTACCCAGATTCACTTGCAACTTTTTGACCTGTTTAAAGCTCTTTTTCTCACCACAAATCCCATTCCCGTCAAGACAGCTCTCAAACTTCAAGGCTGGGATGTAGGGTCCACCCGTCCGCCCCTGTGCGATCCGCCCGTTGAGGTAACTCAAAAGTTAAAGGACGTACTGAGTCAGCTAGCAGCAGTATCAGCTAGCAAGACGAGCGAGAACGAGTTTTCAGACAACTGAATATTGGTTGTTATCAGTCATTAGTTTTGAGTCATCAGTCATTAGTAATTAAGTGTTAGTAAGTAGCTAACAGTCAAGGATTAAAGACTGAAGATAGAAGAATGAAGGCCAAAGACAACTGACTGTACGGGAGAGTAAAACCCGCCAGGGATTTTTCCATAAATATTTGGAAAAATATCGCCCTACCAACGAACAGTAGACGACAGACGACAGACGACAGACCAAAGACCACAGACCAATAACAAAAATAACTAACAAAGGATACGCATGATCAAAAATACAACTGCATCTGCTCTAAAAGTTATTCCCCTCGGCGGGCTGCACGAAATCGGTAAAAACACTTGTGTGTTCGAGTACGGCGACGAAATCATTCTTTTAGATGCCGGTTTAGCGTTCCCGACAGATGGAATGCACGGGGTAAATATTGTCCTTCCAGACATGACTTACCTGCGGGAAAACAGCCATAAAATTAAAGGTATGATCGTGACTCACGGTCACGAAGACCACATAGGCGGTATCCCTTATCACCTCAAACAATTTGAAATTCCGGTCATCTACGGCCCCCGTTTGGCGATGGCTTTGCTAGCCGGAAAATTGGAAGAAGCGGGAGTGTCTCACCGCACTGAATTGAGAACGGTTCGACCCAGGGATACTGTAAGAATTGGCAAGAATTTCTTAGTCGAATACATCCGCAACACTCACTCGATGGCCGACAGTTTTACAGTGGCAATTCATACTCCCGTCGGAATTGTGATCCACACCGGCGACTTTAAAATTGACCACACTCCTGTAGACGGCGAGCATTTTGATTTGCAAAAGCTAGCGGAGTACGGTGAGAAAGGCGTGCTGTGCTTGATCAGCGATTCTACTAACTCGGAAGTTCCCGGTTTTACCGCTTCGGAAAGTTCTGTGGCGCCGAATTTAGACAGAATTATCGCTCAAGCACCGGGACGAGTGATGCTGACGACTTTTGCTTCGTCGGTACACCGATTGCAAATTGTTTTGGACTTGGCTAAGAAAAACAATCGGTATGTCGGAGTGGTTGGCCGGTCGATGCTTAACGTCATCGCTCACTGCCGCAATCTCGGCTACATCAAGTGCGAAGATAGTATTTTCAAACCCCTGAAAGAAATCCGCAATTTGGCTGAAGACAAGGTACTGATTTTAACTACAGGTTCCCAAGGCGAACCGATGGCGGCGATGACTCGCATTGCTAACGGCGAACATCACGAACTGAAAATCAGAAAGGGCGATACAGTCATTTTCTCAGCTAATCCGATTCCGGGAAATACGATCGCAGTGGTAAATACGATCGATAAACTGATGATGCTGGGAGCACACGTGGTTTACGGTCGCGACAAAGGCATTCACGTTTCCGGCCACGGCTGTCAAGAAGACCAAAAGTTAATGATTAACATGACTCGTCCCAAGTTCTTCTTGCCAGTGCACGGGGAACACCGGATGCTGATCCAGCACTCCAAGACGGCTCAAAGCATGGGCATTCCCGCTAGCAATATGGTGGTTATTGACAACGGCAATGTCGTAGAGTTGACCGAAAATTCTATACGAGTTGCTGGTCAAGTGCCTTCAGGAATTGAATTGGTAGATGCTTCTCGATCGGGCGTTGTCAAAGCCAGCGTCCTCAAGGAACGTCAGCAGTTGGCCGGAGATGGCGTTGTAACTGTAGCGGCGGCTTTGAATTGGGAAGGCAAATTAGTTGCCAAACCAGAAGTTCACTTGAAAGGTGTAGTGACATCAGCCGATCGCGCGGAGGTGATCAAATTAATCACTCAAACCATTGAAACAGTTTTGAGCGATCGCTGGTCAGAATTTGTCAAACCCGCCACTGCTGACTCACAAGTTGACATTGACTGGGTAGGAGTGCAAACCCAAATAGAAAAAGCAATTCAGCGAGTGATGCGCCGGGAACTGCAAAGCAATCCGCTGCTGGTATTCCTGATGCAGATTCCTGAAGAAGCAGTGCGATCGGAAAAAGCAGCAGCATCTCCCGGTTCCCTGGAAGCACCTAAGCTATTATCATCGCCATCATCGGCAGCACCATCATCGCCATCATCGCCAGCCTTGCCATCTCCTGCCAATCAGGTGACGGGCCGGCGTCGTCCCCGGACTGCTGCAAGGGCAGCTTCTTAGGGCGATAATTCTCGGACGCACTGCGAACCAAGAAAGGAGTTTGAGGTTGTGTAGTTGCGCTTGGACGCCCAAGCGCAACTACAAGCCTAGATTTGATTTCACAAATAGATTTCCTCACTAAGTGAGGGAATAGTTTTTAACCGCAGATAAACACAGATGAACGCAGATAGTAATTAATTCTATCTGCGTTCATCTGTGTTTATCTGCCACCATCTGCGGTTGCAAAATCAGCCACCAGCAACTGCTGGAACAATGCTAACTTCATCGCCATCTTGGAGAGCAGTTTTTGAGCCATCTAAAAAGCGGATGTCTTCGCTGTTGACGTAGAAGTTAAGAAATCTGCGGGGTTCTCCCTTTTCGTCGCACAGGCTTTTTTTAATGCCGGGACAATTAGTTTCCAGCGATTCAATTAGTTCGGAAATGTTATCGCCGGCGCATTCGATGGTGGCTTGATTGTTGGTAAATTTTTGCAGGGGAGTGGGAATTAAAACTTTGACGGTCATTTTTTTAGTCCTTAGTCAGTAGTCATTTATTAGTTATTAGTCCTCAGTCATTAGTCATCAGTCAGTAGTCATCAGTCAACAGCTTAACAACCTATGACTAATGACTACCGACTAATAGCTGTTAAACCGAAACTTGTTGCCATTCTAAGCGTTCCAGTGTGCGGGCACGTTCTAGGGCGCGCTCGAACGCTTCTAGTTTCGGTTCGAGGGTGATGGGTTCGCCGATGTAGCCTTGAACTGCTTCTTGCGTTTTCAAACCGTTGCCGGTAATGTAAGCGACGGTGGTTTCATCGGGATTGATTTTACCTGCTTCTACGAGTTTCTTCAAGACTGCGATGGTCGTGCCGCCTGCGGTTTCAGTGAAGATGCCTTCAGTTTCTGCTAGCAGTTTCATGCCTTCGATGATTTCGGTGTCGCTGACAGATTCAATGTTGCCGTTGGTTTTGCGGGCGATTTCCAAGGCGTACATACCGTCGGCTGGATTGCCGATCGCGATCGACTTAGCAATTGTATTCGGTTTCACCGGTTTGACGAAATCGCGACCTTCGCGGAATGCTTGGGCGATGGGGGAACAGCCGTCAGCTTGGGCACCGCTGAATCTGACTTTCTTTTCATCCACTAAACCGACTTCGATGAATTCATTAAAGCCTTTGTAAATCTTTGTGAACAAAGAGCCGGAGGCGAGGGGAGCGACGATGTGATCCGGCAATTGCCAGCCTAGCTGTTCGGCAACTTCGTAACCGAGGGTTTTTGAGCCTTCGGAATAGTAGGGACGCAAGTTGATATTGACAAATCCCCAGCCATGTGTATTGGCGACTTCGCAACACAGGCGGTTAACTTGGTCGTAGTTGCCGTGAACTGCCATGACAGTTGGATTGTAAATCAGAGTGCCGAGGACTTTGCCTGCTTCTAAGTCGGAGGGGATGAAGACTACGCAGTCGAGTCCTGCGTGGGCGGCGATCGCAGCCGTAGAGTTAGCTAAATTGCCGGTGCTGGCACAGGATACCGTTGTGAAACCCAATTCTCTCGCTCTGCTGAGGGCGACTGACACCACTCTGTCTTTAAAGCTGAGAGTGGGCATATTGACGGCATCGTTTTTAATATAAAGATTTTTTAGACCGAGGCGGCGCGCCAAGCGGTGGGATTTTAATAGAGGAGTCATCCCCGTGCCGACATCGATGACGTTATCTGTAGCGACTGGTAAAAATGCGCGGTAGCGCCAGATCGAGTTGGGGCCTGCTTCGATGGTTTGGCGAGTGACGGTGCGGCGGATGGCGTCGTAGTCGTACTTGACTTCAAGCGGGCCAAAACAGCAATCGCAGACGTGCTTGGCTTGGAGTTCGTACTCTTCGCCGCATTCTTTACATTTGAGGGCTGTGAAGGTTGCTGCTGTGGATTGTGTTCTGGTGGCCTGGGTCATAGCTCAACTCTCTAGTTTTGCGATGTTTTCTTAGTCTTGTGCAAGATTAACACGGTCAATTTACCCCGTCAACCATACCCGATTTTTTTAGTCGGGATTGATTTTTTAGTTACTTTTGAGGTAAACAGTGGTGTATTTAACTTTGATATTTGGGCGAGCGGGACGCCCACTCCACAAGGATTTGACTTGTTTTAAGGATCGGGCTGGACCTCCAGATTGTCAGACCCGCACGCGAGCCCGATCGAGTTCAAGGATGATTTGGCGACGGAATTGTTACAAAACTTAATAAATCTTTTTTGGGCGAACAATTGGGCAGTGGTGCGATCGAACACAACTACAAAACCTCGAATTTTTGATTAACTGAGATGTTGCACCATTCTCAAAAACAGGCAAGATGCCTGTTCCACAAAAAAATTCATCTCTTGTGGAACAGGCATCTTGCCTGTTCATAAAAAGCTTATTGAGAATGGTGCAACATTTCAGATTAACCAACTTAGGCTACCCGCCACTGACGGGAGGGATGAGCACAACTTCGTCGCCGTCTTGGAGGATGGTGTCGGGGGAGACGAATTCCAGGTTGAGGCCGAAGCGGGTACGATCGCGCCATTGTTCTAATTGAGGATATTGGGCGATCGAGTTTTCGAGCACTTGAGACACTGGGGTTTCGGGAGGAAGTTCTAATGTAAGTTCCGAAACGCCGTAGGCTTCACCGAAGGCGGCGAACAGTTTAACTGTGACGGTAATTGAAGAGTCAGACACGGTAGTTTAGTGCGATCGACGGTTTGGCAATTATCAACTACACCATACAATTAATTAGGAATTAGGCGCGCCGAGGCTTAGAATTGAAAGCGGCAACCTCTAGTTAAGTTTTACCCCATCGGGTAAAGATGATAGTTGATTGCAGCAAAAAGTCTTAACAATATTGTATGCCGATCGCTCTCACCAACCAGGCGTTAGAAGCAGTTGGCATCCAGTTAGATGCAGCTAGCTAAGGTCTACTTAGCTGCTGTTGAGGCTAATGCGAGAATAATTTTTGAGGATGCGGTATAGATACTTTACGGTAATTGTGGGAGAGTACAAAAAGCTCGCACTACATTTAGCGGGCAACAACGCAGACAAAGCCTTGTCAACCCGCTTCTCCTGACAAAAAATCAGGTTATCAATTGCGGCTGGGAATGTTCAAACCTTTACCCTGCTTAGCAAGCTAGCCTTTTTATCTAAGAACAATACTGAAGTTAACGCGATAGAGATATATGGCAAATAACGATTTTAAAGTGCTTCAAATTATTGAAGCTAAAGGCTGGTATGCCTTTGGGAGCACGAAGCAAAGCCAGCACGTTGAGAGATGGGTAAGGCCTGTCGTGTGTTGGGTTTTAATAGAAGATAAAAAAAAGCGACGGGTTGTGACAGCTACCGCTAGCTATCAGATCCAGATTGACGACAAAGAAGTCGAGTTTTTTGCCCACGAAAGCGAAATTCAAGATCTGGAGAGTCTCCCGAAGTCGGTCTCGGTATCGGAATTTCTGAAAACCGAAGATTGAGAGAAGGGTAGAAGGAGATAATTTAACAAGTTATTAATTATTCCTTAGTGATTCCTTAAACTTGCTGTCGGATTCTATGGGAATTAGAGGCAGAAGCTCTAGATTGGGGAGAGGAGGAGATGAGGACAGGGGGAGAATTTATACTTTTGCTTTGCCTTCTGCATCTTGTCTCCAATGCCTTAAGTAACCCAAAAAATAAAGAGGCCGGAAGATTGCTGGCAATGCCAACACGCTTCCGACCTTGCTGAATAACAGGGTATGCATATGTTTTTAAAGTATGGCAGGCAGGCTTTTGAGATATCAAGAGGACTATTGCAATCACCCACTTTTGCTTTCAGGCTGTGTTTGCAAGGCTCCTATTATTTTAGACTGAGAATTTGAAAATTGAGAGGGGGGAGGCTTACAGGTTAAGGATTCTAGCTATTTATCTGTAGCGGGTGCTACAAAAAATCGGGGCATTGGCGGACGATCGCACCTTCTCGGTAAATTGTTCGCACTCAAAGCTGAAAGTTCGATCGCCCGCTGTAACCGCTGCGACTTTAAACCCCAGTAGCGACAGGTTCAGGCTTCTGCTGCCGCATCCGCCGCCCCAGCAGGGCCATCCGCACGCCGCCGGCAGGCCCTAAAGTTACCCCCCGGCGTTTGGCCTGTACGGGCTTTTTCTCGGCCAATACGAGGTCGAAATCGCGCAAAATTGTTGCCAGCACCAGTTTCATCTCCAACTGCGCCAGCGCCAAGCCGATACAGCGGCGGCTGCCGCCTCCAAAGGGCAAATACTCGTAAGGCGAGAATTGCCTCTCCAAAAACCGTTCCGGTTTAAATTGCAGGGGTTCTGGATACAAATCCTCCCGTCTGTGGGTCAAATAAATCGAGGCGAAAACAACCGTGCCCGGTTCGAGTTGATGTCCCATCAGTTCCACGGGTGTGATCACTTCTCGCGGAAACGTCAGCATTCCCACCGGGTAAATTCGCACCGTTTCTTGACAAACTGCACTCAGATAAGGCAAGCGGGAAATCTCCATCGGGTCGGGATTTTCCCCCAAACTGTCCAATTCTTGCAGCAACTTCTGGCGCACCGAGGGCAAGTGGTGAATCCAGTAAAACGCCCAAGCTAGGGCAGTTGCTGTGGTTTCGTGGCCTGCAAACAGCAGCGTCATCAACTCGTCGCGCAATTCTTCATTGGTCATTGGTTGCCCGTTTTCGTCGCGCGCGGCCATCATTAAGCTGAGAATGTCGGTGCGGTTGGCATCAGGTTGCAGTCTGCGTTCTGCAATTTCGCCGTCCATCAGTTCGTTAATTTTCCGCTGCTGCTGTTTCATCCGTCCCCAAGGACTCCAGGGTCCCCAATCTTGCTGCATCCAGCCTAGAAACAGCATACTTGATCGCAAAGGAGAGCCGATCGTATCGATAATCGCAGCCAGCAGCGGGGACAGTTGCTGCAACCGTGGCCCGTCATCCAGACCGAAGACAGCCTGCAAGATTACCCGCATGGTGACTTCCTGCATCGCGCTGCGGGCCACAAAAGGTCGATCGACCGACCATTTGCTGGCAACATCTTGAGCGATATCGCAAATTAGTTGGCCGTAATTCCGCATCCGTTCCCCATGAAAAGGTGGCATTAATAATTGCCGATCGCGTTTGTGCTTTTCTCCAGAGATCACAATCATGGATTGTTCTCCCAGCAAGGGTTTAAGAATACCGTTGATCTCGCCTGGAGCGTCAAAAGCTTTGCTGTTGAACATTTCCTGGATGGCTTGCGGGTTGTGGATCATCACGAATGGTTTGAGCTTGCTCCATCGAGTCGTGAAAATCTCCCCGTACTTTTTGGCAGATAGATCCAGGTATGTCAGCGGATCGCCAATCCATTGAATTAGCTGCACGAAGCGGGGGCTTTTGGGGCCGTCAGGTAGTGTCATAGGAATTACCGGGTTTTTGGTCACAGGACTTAGCAGCATCAAAAAACCTCAAAGGGTTTGAAGGTTTATTCAATCCCTCCCAATCCTTGTTTTTAAGGGGAGAATTGCGTAAGTCCCATCTCCAATAATTTTAATAGCTTATTCTTTAACCGTGTTCAAAATATCCTCTCCAAGCTCTGTAAAACGCACAGTTTTGATTTGCCAAGGAGCATAACTGGTTAAAGTTTGGCGCACGCCCCCGAACAAACCTAACATTTGACAACTAGACAGATTTTGCAATTTTTGCCGCGAATTTCCGGAGGCTCGCAGATCCACGGTAGCTATTCCGAGGTCGCGATCGATCTTGAGGCGATAACCAGCCAAACCAAGACTATCGAAAATCTGCTGCTTTAACACTTCATTAACCGCCGATGACATTAACTGGTTGTCTGGACCTGTAACTGTTTCCGGCTTCAGAGTTTGACACAAAGTATCTACCTTATAAACCGTAACGGTGGCAGTATTTTCTGAGAGGGCAGCACTACCTAAAACTGAGGCAACAGAGTTAGAAGGCTGCGTTAATTGACTCGATTGAGCCTCAATTTGATTTCCCGTTAGCTGTAGCTGTTGAAACTGATGGGCGCTTCGGGAGAGTTGGCTCTGGTTTTCGGTTGAGGTAGCTGCATCTGAGCTAGAACAACCGCTACCGCCTATCAAAATTAACCAAACGCCTAAATATCCTAACTGTTTGCAGATACGGTTCATAGTTTTTAATACTCAACTAAACTTCTGTGTACGGAGGGTGAACTTTGGTAGTAGAAAGCAGTTAGTCCCTGATTACACTCACTTAGAAGTATTTCTAGGTATCCGTAATACGGAGATGAAAACAAGTTAAGAGTTCTGGTCAATACCTTCATTTTCATATTCGATCAATCTGGCACAGGAAGTATTAGTCATCATTTGTGCAACCCTGCAGTCTCGGTATCTCAGCAGATCAAGCTAGGGACCCCGATCGCAAAGTGATATCAAATACCGTGTCAGTAGGTGTGATGTCCCGTTGCAATTCGAGCCATTTCAATATCGGAGGTAAAGAGCCTCTTTCCGGTTTGCGATAGTCCCAGCTGGATTAGTAGTAATGAGGACAGAATTCCGACTGGCGCGCGCATTTTAAGCTCGCCTTCGGAGCGGTTTTTGAACAGCGCCGAAAGCGCGGTTAGATGGAATGCACAAGTCGCGAACAATATCAAAACTTACGCATTGAGAGCAAAGAAACCGGGTTGTTTAACCAGGCATAACGGCTGCAACGAAGTGTTTTCGTAAAAAAAACTGGTTTCTGGTCAAGTCGCGAATCACATAATTCCTCAGTCAGCGGATCTTTAACGAACAGGCGTGTCAAGGGTGTTATCGCAGCATTCGGTGATTTTTGTGTCGAATCCCATCAAAAAGAGTGAGAACATCATGAAACAGCAATTATTGACAAAAGTTTTGGTGGCAACAGCTTGCGCCCTCAGCGGCCTGACGGTTGCTTCTCAACCGAGTTACGGTCGGCGAGCACCGGAGGAAAGTGGATTTTGGTGTAACACCTCGACCGGTGCGCCGGTGACGGCGTACAAAAACCCTCAAGGTGCCGTAGAGCCTTGGATTGAGTGGACTTCCGATTATTTCTCCGGTTCTGGCTACGATCCGGCAACTCGGTGTCAATTAGTGAGTCAACGCCTCGAAATCTATCGCCGCCAACGAATGCTTAAGTACATTACTGCGGGCCAAATGAACGGCCAGAACGTCATCTGCACGGCGAATCAAGTCAATGGGCGGTGTCAAAATTTGATTTATACCCTCAGACCCGGCCAAGACCCGATCGGCTCCTTGTATAATTTGTTGGCTTGGCGCCAAGGATATGTCGGGATGCCGTCTTTTGATGAAAGCAGTAAAATTCCTTACATTGATGTCAGCGAAAAGCTAGGGGAAAACATCGATGATGAGGCGCAACTACCCCCTTTTCCCCACCGTTCGGACAGCCTTAAAGATTGGCAAATTTTCCATCCCATCACCAATTCCAAGGATTGAGGTGGCAAATTTGGCGCGTCAAACAGCGGTACGCATCCCGACGGGAATGTCTCCTGGTTCTGGGACGATCGTCCGGCAGCAGGGTCAAACCTATAGGATGCTGACGAACTAGCAGGTTGTGGCGATCGGACTTGTCAACGACGACAGCCTCCTCCACCCACTGCTAGGAGTTCTGAGGCGGCTTGGCGATATTGATCGGGCGATCGTTCTGTTTCGCAGCGCGATCGAGTATCACATAGCACCATTAAGCCTTGAGGCAGGATCGGTGTCTGAGGCAATGCTGGCAGTGGGCTTTCCTGCGGGTGCTGAGGTTGGGGGTTTGGCGGTGACACGGGCTTCGTTTCGGTGCTGCTACCCAAATCTTTGCCTCAAGGTTATAGGTTGGGCTATACAAATAAGGTTAAAATCGGTATGAGTCGCGACCCGATTTTTAATGCCAAAGGTTTCTTGATTGGGATTAACGGTAGGGGCAAGTATCGAGATCCAAATTTTGGCGTCTATGCTTTTGAAGATGGAAGTGAACCAACAGCGGAATGATTGGAAAAAATGGTTAAATCCAGTTGGGGAATTCCGATTCGTATATATTTGCAGTTCGCGTCGTTTCATCTAGGGAGTTATCGATGAATGTGTGGAGTTTGCGGTTTGACGCGCTGACAATCATCTTGACAGGTGCATTAACAGTGACGGCGGTTGTCTGCCAACAATATGCTGCCTGTGCCAAAACAGCCGAAGAAATTGCCCAGCTAGCGACGTTGACAACTGTGGAAGTCAACAATACGCTGGGTTTTTTTGCTAGTGGATCGGGAGTAATTATTGCCAAACAGGGTAATATTTACACTGTTCTGACAGCTAATCATGTGGTGGCAAGCCTCGCTCAAAAATACAGCATTCGCACTCATTTGGAAAAGGATTATGCTGCGATTAGAATACAGCGCCTACCGAAAAATGACACGGATATAGACTTGGCTTTGATACAGTTTCAGAGCCGAGAACAGTATCGAGTAGCACCAATGGGCGAGTCAGAACGTGCTGTTGTGGGTTCTGCTATTTACGTTTCTGGCTATCCGCTGCCCATTTCGGGATTTGAACGAAAACTTGAGTTTACTGCTGGTATCATTTCTTCTCGCTTGGGCCGCGCCTCATCAGGGTATCGTCTGCGCTACCAAGCTGTAACCAGGCGCGGGATGAGCGGCGGGCCTGTATTTGATGCGGATGGCAGGGTGGTAGGAATTCACGGCCAGGGGGATACTGTTGGCACAATTAGGAGTCAGTGGAACGGTCAGATTGAGGAGATTAAAACGGGGTTGAATGCAGCAATCCCGATCGATGCTTTTAGGGAATTGCTATCACAAAATAAGCGAAACAGCTTTGATATTCTCAGCAATCTTTCTCTCAGCAACGCCTTCGATCAAAACCAACCGAATCGGGGTGATGGAGGATTTGTGTGCGATACCTCGACCGGGGAACCAGTTACTGTGTATCAAAACCCACAAGGGTTTAGGGAGCCTTGGATTCGCTGGAATTCTAATTTCTTTTCTAGTTCGGGCTACGATCCTCTAACTCGCTGCCAACAAGTGACTCAGCGCCTTGAGAATTATAACCGCAATAAACAGCTAAATTATGTGACTGTGGGTATTGTAAATAACCAGAAAGCGATTTGCACGACTAGCCGTGTTAATGGGCCTTGCGAAGGTCTGATCTACACGCTGCGCCGCGATCAAGATCCGACTCCTGCACTTAGTAGTTTTTTTGTTTGGCTGAGGAATCAAAAGGCTGTGCCTTCTCTTTCTGAAAGCGGTAGTGTGCTTTATATCGATGTCCGGGAACGGCTGGAACAATTTTAGATTGGGGATTTAATATTTGTAATGGATTAGTAATGGATTAGTAATGGGTAAACACAGAACCGCGACTTTTTGCATAAGTCGGGGCTCTCAAACAACTACTTATTAGCTTAAAAATTGAGATATTTTACTTATTTATCATTCACATAATAGAACTAATGATTTTTTGGAACACAGAAGCTATAAAATTACTCTTACATTAATCCAATTCAAATTTTTCCGGTATCAAGCATGACAGCAACTACCCCGCAGGCAACGTCAACAACGCCCGCTTTTTGCGAAGGCATTCAATATTTTTCTGAAACAGTCCCTGGTTTTGATACTTATGGGAAAGTACCTGCGATCGCCGAGGGGAGCAACTCGATCGCCGATCCTGCCGATCCCGTCGCCGTCTTTCAAACGATGCTGGGAGCAGACGCGCTGCGCTACCTGACACTGCAAGTCACCGCCAGCAAGGCATCGGGACATCCAGGGGGTTTTGCTAGCCAAGCTGAGGCTTATGCCGCTTTGGTGATGCTGGGACACAAGAACATTGTCACCGAAGTCGGCCATCACGCCCCCGGCTTTTACAGTGCCATGTTTCTCGATCGATCTTTGGAGGATATGGGAATTTTCAACGTGCAGCAAGTGCGCGATAAATTCCGAGAAAAAGACGGTTTGTTAGGACATCTTTCCGGTTTCATTCCCGGCCTTTTAGCACCGGCGGGTCCCCTCGGACAAGGGCAGCATTTCGCAATGGCTGGAGCGCTTTTGCACCGCGAAAAACTGTTTGCTTTCACCATGGGCGACGGCGGCATGGGCGAACCCTATCCGATGAGCAGCATGGCGCATTTCCACACTGCTTATCCCAGCGTTACTAACTTTTTGCCTGTGTTGGTTTGGAACGGATATTCTCAGGAACATCACAGCATGGTTTCGACTAAAACTAATGCTGAAATGATTGCTTATTGGCAAGGCAACGGTTTTGAAGAAGTTATCTTAGTTGATGCTAAGGAATTTGACGATAAAAATCAACCGGAAGATTATGTTGACAGCACTGCTTTTTCGCTCGAACAGCGGATGGCATTTACCAAAGCTGTTTTACAAGGAGTTGACAAAGCGGCAAAATCTGCTCTCGGCGGCAAATTAACTGCGTTTATTATCAAACAGTTGAAAGGTGCCGGCGTCCACGCGCGCGGAGCAAAATCTCACAACCTTTATCCCAAAGATACGCTGGATGCACCGCACATTATCAGTGCTTTAAAAGAGCGCGCTTTGACTGCGGCCGCTTGGGATATGGTGCGGAAAAATTGCGAGCGTGCGGGCGGCGGGCCGGCGGCGAAAACTGTTGTTACGGAGTTTACATTGCCGCTGCCAGATTTAGGCAAATTGCCTTTAGAAGAATTTGCAGTTGGGGGAGAACCGAAGATTTCGACAACAGCAATGGGGGTTTTGGTAGGGAAAGTTGGCGAGCGCGATCGTAATTTTCTTGTCACTAATGCTGACGGCAATGAAGCATCAGCAATTGCCAATATCAACCAAGCTCTCAAAATTATTCACCCGACGACAGATGACCTGTACAATCAATCGCCAAACGGTCAAGTTTATGAACCGTTAAGCGAAGATGCTTGCGCGGGTTTAGCTGTAGGTTTATCGCTATTCGGAGCGCGGAGTTTGTGGTGTTCCTACGAATCTTTTGCCATTAACGGTTTACCAATTTGGCAAACTGTAACCCAAGCAATGGCAGAATTGCGCCGTCCAACTCCGGCAACTGTCACCTTATTTACAGCGGGTGCATTGGAACAAGGCCGCAACGGTTGGACGCACCAGCGGCCGGAAATTGAGGCTTATTTTGCGGCGATGATGCGGAACGGAAATGTGTTTCCTTTGTTTCCACCAGATGCTAACAGCATTCAAGCTTGTTACGAGTGGGCTTTGACTGCTAAAAATAAGGGAGTTGTGATTACTGCGAGCAAGTCGCCGCTGCCAATTCGCACTACTTTTGAACAGACTCGCCAAGCTTTGCAAGACGGTGCAATAGTCCTGCACGAAGTCGATTCCCCGCAAGCTACCCAGAATCAAGGAGGGAGCAAGAAAGTTGTGTTTGCAGTTGTCGGCGACATGACGTTAATGCCAGTGTTTGAAGCGGCGGCATTTTTGGAAACAGAAGGGATTGGAGTGCGGATTGTTTCTGTTGTGAATCCCCGCCGTTTGTACCGTGCTAGCGATGTTGCTTGGGATACTTGTTCGGAAGCTGACGGCGGCTTTTTGAGCGATGAGAAATTTGCTGAATTGTTTGGCGGAGATGCCTTGATTGGCGTGACAGGCGGCGCTTCTGGGATGTTGGAACCTGTGATGCTCCGCAGCAATTGCAAGCGGGATACTTTCGCTTGGAAGCGGGGGGAAACTACTGCTAGTGCTGGTCAGTTGATGGCGTTTAACGGGTTGACTGCTGAGGCGTTGACTAAAAGGGCGATCGAGCTAGTTCATTAAGTTAGAATGTGAGTGAATGCCCCTGCCTGGTTTGTGCTGGGTAGGGGCTAGTAATATTTATTTAAAATAGGATGGTGATACCTGTGACTGCACAACTTTTAGAAGAAAGAGGTACGCTTGCAGAACAGCGATTGCTTCTCCCCGGTTATTATACTTGGGAGCAATTTGAGGATCTCGAATCTTTGATGGCCGACTCTCCGGGTTTACGGATAACTTATCTTGATGGGTGGATCGAGTTTATGACAGTGGGCGAAAAACACAAACAAATTAAAAGTGTTTTGGCTATATTTATAGGACTTTACTTTTTTGAGAAAGGGATTAATTTCATTCCTGTAGGGAGTGCAACTCGCAGAGACCGGGCAAGAGATGTATCATTTGAACCAGACGAGTCTTATTATATAGGTTCAAGAAAAGAGCACCCCGATTTAGCCGTGGAAGTAACGATTACTAGCGTTAGCACAAATAAACTCGCTAAATATCTGCGACTTCGGATTGCTGAAGTTTGGTTTTGGGAAAATAATCGGCTTGCTGTCTATCGGCTGCGCGAGGATGATTACGAGCAAGTTTCAAGAAGTGAGTTTTTGCCGGAGTTGGATTTAGCATTGTTGGTACGCTGCGTTTTAATGCCTTCAATAATTGAGGCAAGGACGGAGTTTCTTAATGGAATTAGGCAAGTGGGTTGAATGCTGAGGAGTTGCTAAAAAGTGGGATCGTCTAGGAGAGCTTCGCTAAGGACTTGATTGGTTAAGCTAAAATGTGACAGACAACCATTGGCTCTCACAAACAGCCTTTGCGCGATCGGCTCCAACGATTGGTTAGACTTGTAGGTGTAAAGTTATTAAATTATTCCTATCTCTCTTCCTTCATCTGCGTGAATTAGCGTCAATCGATTTTCATCTGCGGTTCGAGGAATTCTCTTTTTTTTACCGCAGATGAGGGCAGATAAACACAGATTAACGCAGATGGATTATCTCAAGTTCGGTTGCACGATCCGTGATTTTTGGCTTATGTGCAGCTTTAACCTAATATTTAGGGGAGAATTTATTCTCAAGTTTTTCGTATTTTACTGTTAGATAAGTTTGCTTTGTTAGCTGGGAATGTAGCGAGAGTGTTAGAGGTTGTGCTGCGACGGGATATCAATATTGTGTGAAATATGTGTCTTAATTTTATTGCTTTTTTCCCCGCAAGCCATTAACCAAAAACTCATCATCGATCGATCGCCCGCAGCGACAAACTCATCCCGCGAAACCAGATAGCTGGCTATTTCCGACTCGGAAATCAACCCTTGTTTGACCATTTGCAAAATGGGCCCGGAGTCCAGCAAAGGTTCAAACGCTTCAATTCCAATTAAATCGCTGTGGCTGACAACCGCTTCTAAATCAATGCTACCAAACCCAGCTTCTTTGAGAATGCGGCACAGATTTCGCCCTACGCATAAATTGCCGCCCCGCGATGCCATTACCTGCTTGAATTTCTCCCTGACAATCTCGACTGACCAAGGCGGATTTGTTAGCCAAAACAGATCCGCATCGCTATCGATAATCACCAGTTTTCCCCCAGGCTTCAAGATGCGGAATATTTCTTTAGCTGCTGCGACGGGATCGGGAAGGTGAACGAACAGCAAACGGGCGATCGCAAAGTCAAACGTGTTATCCTCCAAACCAGTATCCGCCACCGATGCTTGAATGCGATTTACTCGATCGCCCCCTTTGTCCTGCAAATATGCTACTGCTTTTTCGTGCAGTACCGGGTCGATTTCTACCGCTGTCACCGAACTGTTTGGCAGCAATTCTAAGAGTTTTTCAGTGAAAAATCCCGGCCCGCTACCAGCTTCCAAAACATTCATCCCGTCCGCTAAACCGAACCAAGTTAAATTGCGCGCTTCCTTTTCCCAACTGAGGAGAACTTGACTTTTTAACCGCTGGATTTCTGCGTCAAGTTCCAGATTGTACGTGCTGGCTTGATACGAACCTTCTGCTACCATAAAATCATTCTTTTTCCTGCTGCAACACCTAGATTATAATAGAACTGCGCTTTAGCGCAATTCTCGTTGCGGACATCCACAACCCCAGTTGGCGGACAGATGCAGGACGGGAGCCAGGTAATTCCTCTATTGTAAGAAGATGACAGAGACAATTTTAGATTTAGGATTTTGAATGAGAATTTCAGCGGTTTAAAACCCCTAGTTTCAACTAGGTCACAAATCGAAAATTGTAAATTCCAAATCTAAAATGGGTGGACGGATTACCTAAACTGACGATGTTGTGTGGCAACGAATAAATTATGCCCCAGACTTTACCTCAACCGGAGAAACGAACATTTTTAGTTGTGGATGACCATGCGATGGTGTTAGGTGGCACGCTTAACATTCTGAAGCAAGAATATCCAGAGGCAGACATTCTGACGGCTCCGACGGCTCAGGCAGCCCTTCAACAAATAGCGCAGACGACCCCGGATTTGGTGATTGTGGATCTGGTGATGCCAGAGACGAGTGGCGAAATAGCTCAAGCGAATTCAGGGCTTCAACTCCTCAAAACGTTGATGGAGCAGTATCCGAGTCTGAATATTGTGGTGCAGAGTGCCCATGTTCGGACTTTAGTTTGGCTGAAACCGTCGATCGACAATCACATGGGCGGCTTCACAGTTGTCGATAAGAGCCAGCCGATGAAAGACTTGCTGGCAATGGTTGATTGGGCGCTGCATGAGCGGATTTATACACCCAGAGAGATCCGCAATGGGCTGCAACTCAAACCCGCCTGGATGCAGGTGTTGCAATTTGCTTTTCACGAGAGCTTGCAGGATACTGCGATCGCCAAACGGATGAATGTTTCTGAACGCACTGTGCAGTATTACTGGACTAAGATTCGAGATGTGCTAGAGGTGTATCCTGATGATGATAAGAATCTGCGGATTCAAACGGAAGTGCGAGCTAGGGAAGAAGGATTGATTGATTAGTGATATCAAGTCTGGTTAATTACTTATAAATCCTGTACGGGCATCGGGCATCGGGCATCGGGCAAACAGTCGTACAAAAGTATGATAACTATTCAACCGGACATTATTATGAAGCCCGATCGATGGCAAGCAGTGAAATCGGATGTCACGACTTGGGGACGAGGAGCGCTTCCAGGGGTGATGGTGATTGTCGCTGTGATGATGGCTAGATTGAGCGGTGCGCTTCAGTTTTGGGAGTTGGTTGCGTTCGATCAATTTCTGCGTTTGCGTCCTCCTGAGCCAATGGATGAACGGATTGTAATTGTCGGCATCACTGAGGAGGATATTCAACGCGCTAGAACTTATCCGATTCCCGATCGCGATATTGCCGATTTACTCAAACGGTTGCAAACGTATCGACCGATCGCGATCGGGCTGGATATTGTCCGTGATATTCCGGTGGAACCAGGTCATGCTGAACTAACATCGGTGTTTCGCAGCAGCAAGAATGTGATCGGAGTGGAGATTGCTTTGCCCGATCGCAGTGGCTTTATCGTCAAACCTGCGCCCGCGCTACCACCCGAACAGGTTGGCTTTGCAGATGCCGTTCTCGATGCTGATGGCTACCAGCGCCGCAGTTTATTGGGCACTGGTAGCCATCAGCAGGAATACCGTTTTTCCTTCGCAATCCGGCTGGCAGAGCGCTATTTAGCAACCCGAGGAATTAAGCTAGGTAATGGAATTCGCGATCGGGAGGCAATGCGCTTTGGCAGCATTGAATTTACCAGAGTGCAGTCAAACTCTGGCGGATATGTGGGGGCGGATGCAGGCGGGAACCAAATTTTACTGAATGTTCGCAGCGGGACAATGCCATTTCGCGTGCTTTCCCTGGAGCAAATCAAGGCGGGACAAGTAGATCCGAACTGGATTCGAGGCAAAATTGTGCTGATTGGGATGATGTCTTTTAGCGCGAAGGATTTGGCAAGTTCAGGTGCGATCGCAAGTATCAATCCCGGACGGATTTACGGAGTCGAAATGCAAGCCCACGAAACCAGCCAGATGATTAGCGCGGTGCTCGATCGGCGGCCGTTGCTTCAGGTTTGGGGGGAGGGCTGGGAAACGCTCTGGATTGCGGTCTGGGGACTCTTGGGGATGAGTTTGGGACAATTTCTGCGATCGCCCTGGAAAATTTTGATCGGGCTCTTAGTCGCTAGCATTAGCCCGATCGCGCTCTGTTACTGGCTGATTCTTTTGGGATGGTGGGTGCCGATCGTGCCTGTGTTGCTCGTACTCGTGTTGAATGGGGCTGGGTTGACGGCAGCGTTATTTTATCGCCACGAACAGGAACTCCGACTGCGGTTGGAGGAACGTCAGTTTGCGATCGAGCAGACCTTTAATGCAATTCATAGCGGCCCGTTACAAACATTGGTGGGAATTTTGAGAACTGCTCAAGGAGAAGCCACACCGTCGCCATTTCTACCGGAGTTGCAACGCTTGAATCAAGAATTGCGGGCAGTTTACGGCTCTGTGCAACGAGACGCGATCGCAGATGAACCGCATCTCCGCATGGGAAGTGCGATCGAATTGGCCCTGCAGGCTCCATTGCATGAATTGCTCTACAAGGTCTATTCCAACACGCTCGAACAAGAATTGCCCTACCTCAAAACGATCAAATTCAAAATTGTGCAGTTCGATCCCTTGAATACCTCGCATCTGCGGTTGGAACACAAGCGAGCACTCTGCCGCTTTCTGGAAGAAGCGCTCTGCAATGTCGGGAAACACGCGATCGAAGCTACTCGCTTGACTGTAATTTGCACTCAGGAAGGCGATCGGCAGGTGATTCGGGTGGCGGATAATGGTAGGGGGAAACCGTCTCAGTCAGAAACGCTTAGCTTGGCTGCAATGGATCGAGACAAGGAAATAACCGAAGATCCAAACCCTAAACTTCAACCTTCAGGATTAGGAACCCAGCTTGCAAAGAACTTAGCCAAACAGTTAGGCGGAGCATTTCGGCGCTACCCGAATCAACCGAAGGGGACAGTGTGCGAGTTAACCTGGCCAGCAAAACGGCAGTGGTTCTGGTGATCGCTGTGGCTCACGCTTGTTATATCAACCGTTAAGACGGTTAGGGTTCGATCCCCCCTAGCGAGCGGGCGGGCACGAGGGCACAGCCCCTACTAAGGGGGGGAAAAGAACTTGGTCCAAGTCCCCCTTATTAAGGGGGATTTAGGGGGATCGAGACTCGGCTACCAGCGACAGATACATAGGGTTTCAGGCTTAAGTTGCCACCAAGAGTCTAGGACTATGCCCAATGCCCCATGCCCAATGCCCCATGCCCGATTCCCAATATCTTTGCACCTTCCCGCAAACGAAGCTTGCGGACAGTCCTCTATTGTGTTTGTGTATTCTTGATTACTCTAGAAGATAGTTACAGATGAGGATTCAGATGATGACTCACGAGTTGAAGCGTCGAACCGTTTACTCTGCCGGCATTGCGAGTTTAATGCTGAGTGTTTCGTTCTGGGTCGCTCCTGTAGCGCTGGCAAAATACACTCCTCCTGAAAACCCTTCTAAACCGAAAGAAACGGGGACGAATACCACTCGCAGCGGCGGTTGTGAAGGTAATTCATCGGCTAGATTGACTGCCTTAGTGCCGTTTAGCCATGTGGGAGTGACGATTTCTGGGCATCCGACCTTTACCTGGTTTGTACCCGATAGCCCTCCTCGTCCGCTGCAATTGAGGCTGTTTACTCGCACGGGACAACTGCTCTACAGAACCGAGATGCAGAGTCAGCAAGGGATTATGTCGGTTGCTTTGCCCTCAAATCTCCCCCAACTGTCGATCGGGCAATCCTATCAGTGGCAAGTGGTGTTGGTCTGCGATCCGGATGATCCTGCGAGCAATGTGGTGGCGGCGGCAGAAATCCAAGTGGTGCAGCCTGCTGCGTCGTTGCAGACTCAACTGGCAGCAGCGCAAACTCCCCAGCAGCGGATCGACTTATATGCGGAGGCGGGGCTGTGGTATGACGCGATCGCCGAAGCGCGCAAGGCCTCTGAGACTTCTCAAAACCAAGCGGCTGTGCTGGAATTGCTAGATTCTCTCGCTAGTTCGGAAGCCGAACCTTTGAAAGATTGGAGCGATCGATTGCGACAAATTAGGGCGATCGAACAACAGCGCCAAGGACAGCGCTAACCCTCGCAATCCAAAGACTAAATCCTATGAAATCTTTCTCGCTAAAACTGCTTAAATCCAGCGATCGTAAAGTGCGATCGGGCTTCCTCTTTCCCCTCGCCTTTTGCTTTTTGTCTGTTGCTTTTTACATTCCTCGGCACTCTCAACTCCCGGTTGTTGCTCAGGCGATCGATGCTCGATTTATCGAGGCCGATCGACTAATACAGCAGGGGCTTCAACAGTATCAGACTGGTCAATTCCCAGCAGTGCTGAATTCCTGGCAACAGGCACTCCAAATTTATCGCGCCATCAAAAACCGCCAAGGGGAGGGTGTAGCACTGGGCAATTTGGGAGCCGTTTACATCAATCTGGGCGACTATGCCAAAGGCATTGAGTATACACAGCAGAGTTTAGCCATCGTCCGCGAAATTAAAGATCGCCAAGGTGAAGGTAGGGTACTGGGCTTTTTGGGAGCTGCTTACGGCGCTTTGAGCAACTATGCCAAAACCATTGAGTATGCACAGCAGAGTTTAGCTATCGCCGGCTCCCTTAAAGACCGCTACGGGGAAGGTTTCGCACTGAGCAATTTGGTACGTGCTTACCGCTCTCTGGGCAACTATGTCAAAGCCATTAAGTATTCACAGCAGTGGTTAGCCATCGCCCGCTCCATTAAAGACCGCAAGGGGGAGGGTAATGCACTGGGCAATTTGGGAAAGGCTTACAGCTCTCTGGGCAACTATGCCAAAGCCATTGAGTATGCACAGCAGAGTTTAGCTATCGCCCGCTCCATTAAAGACCGCCAGGGGGAGGGTGAAGCACTGGGAAATTTGGGGAACGCTTACTCCTCTCTGGGCAACTATGCCAAAGCCATTGAGTATACACAGCAGTGGTTAGCCATCGCCCGCTCCATTAAAGACCGCAAGGGGGAGGCTGGAGCACTGGGAAATTTGGGAGGCACTTACCACTCTCTGGGCAACTCGGCCAAAGCCATTGAGTATTTACAGCAGAGTTTAGCGATCGCCCGCTCCATTAAAGACCGCCAGGGGGAGGCTGGATTACTGGGAAATTTGGGAGTCGTTTACCACTCTCTGGGCAGCTCTGTCAAAGCCATTGAGTATACACAGCAATATTTAGCCATCGCCCGCTCCATTAAAGACCGCCAGGGGGAGGGTATGGCATTGGGCAATTTGGGAGCTGCTTACCTCTTTCTGGGCAACTCGGCCCAAGCGATCGAGTATATAAAGCAGAGTTTAGTCATCGCCCGCGAAATTAAAAACCGCGACGGGGAAGGTATGGCGCTCAACAACCTCGGAGTGGGGTTCTTGAAAGCTGGGAACCTAACAGAAGCTGAAAAAATGCTCGTCAATGGCATTCAAGTTTGGGAATCCATGCGTCAAATGCTCGGCTCCAACGACGCGAATAAAGTCTCCATATTTGAAGAACAAGCTCGCACCTATCGGACTTTACAAGAAGTCCGAGTGGCTCAGAATAACCCGATCGCCGCTTTAGAAATTGCCGAGCGGGGACGTGCCCGTGCGTTTGTCGATCTCCTGACAGAGCGCTTATCGTCAGGTTCTACCAATCCGGTGATTACCCCTGCTCCCAACGGCGAGCAAATCCGCCAAATCGCCAAAGCACAGAATGCCACTTTGGTGCAGTATTCCATCATCTCCGACAACTTTCAGATTCAGGGCAAGCAAGTAGGACGTGAATCCGCACTCTACATCTGGGTGATTCAACCTACGGGCGAAATTACCTTCCGTCAAGTCGATCTCAAACCCCTCTGGCAGAAACACAACGCCTCTCTAGCCAGCTTAATCATTGGCAATCAAGAATTCCTCGCCGTTCGCAGTCGCAGCAGTTTTGGCTCCACCCAACCCCAACCCGACTTACCGACACTGCATCAATTGCTGATCGATCCCATTGCCAGCCTCCTACCCAAAGATCCCAATGCCCATGTCATTTTCATTCCTCAAGGTTCCTTGTTCCAGGTGCCTTTTCCCGCTCTCCAAGATGCCAACGGCACTTACTTAATCCAAAAACACAGGATTCTCACCGCCCCCTCGATTCAAGTTCTGGCATTAACCCGACAACAACGACAGAAGTTAGCGCCTCAGCAATCCCACAGCGGCAGGGCTCTAGTATTGGGCAATCCCACTATGCCAAGCGTGTCTCTCTCTCTGGGAGAACCCAAACGGCAATTGTCTCCTCTACCTGGGGCTGAAGCCGAAGCTAGAGCGATCGCCCCTCTGCTCAACACCCAAGCCACCATAGGCGCACAAGGTACAAAAGCTGCGATCGTCCAAAAAATGCCCCAGGCATCGATTATTCACTTAGCAACCCATGGATTGCTGGATAATGTGCGCGGATTGGGAAGTGCGATCGCCCTTGCTCCTTCTGGTAGCGATGACGGCTTATTGACCGCAGAAGAGATTTTCGACATGAAACTGCAAGCAAATTTAGTCGTTTTGAGTGCTTGCAACACTGGAGAGGGCAGAATTACCGGGGATGGAGTAATTGGTTTGTCGCGCGCTTTGATTTCGGCCGGAGTGCCGAGTGTGATTGTTTCTTTATGGGCGGTTCCCGATGCGCCGACATCGGAATTAATGCAGGCATTTTATCAAAACTTGCAAAATAATCCCGACAAAGCACAGGCATTGCGACAGGCAATGTTAACCACGATGAAAACTCATCCCCAGCCGCGAAATTGGGCGGCATTTACTTTAATTGGGGAGGCAGAGTAAGTTTTTATTAATAGCGAATTGGCTCAATGTTTTTCTCCTAAATTTTCTCCTAAATTTTCTCCTAAATTATATCAATTCCGGTTGTACCTGAATAATAGAGCAGACGGCAGTGCGGTTTCCCTACCCAAAATAACATTGTAGGGAAACGGCTCTGTCGTCTCCTTTTCGGAGAGTAATAATTCCGATGCAATCGGGAACAATCTTTATTTTTTAGTCGGCGCAGGCATACTTTGTTTGTGTGGATGGGGTTTCAATCGCCGAGTTATCTTCTCAATATCAAAACTGATGGGAGTGAACCATCTACTCTACATATTCACATACTTTGCACTTTCCCGCAATCTATTTTGCACCTCCTACTTCATCAAGTCTGTGGCTATAACGAATGATTTTCCCATCTGGGTTACTTAAGATTTAAGTCAAGTGTTAAGAGGATTTTTTTTATGGCTTTACAACCCGCTCCGTCAGAATCTAGACAATTACTTGGCGACAATACATCCGAAGTTGTTACTTTGTCGATCGCAGATGCAACTAATTTTCCTTTGGGAGTTTGGATGCTTGCAGGTGACGATGTAGTCACTGGCTCAACAGCTAATGATTTGGTTTATGGCAATGAAGGAGAAGATTTTATCAGCGGAGATTTGGGCAACGATTCTTTATTCGGAGGCAAAGGTAAAGACTTCCTGACTGGAGAAGAGGGAAATGACTCTCTCAGTGGCGGTCAAGATGCAGATTTTCTAATAGGTGATGCAGGAAACGATATTCTCTTGGGCGGCAGAGGCAATGATTTGTTAATCAGCGGTAGCGGAAATGACACTCTGGTGGGAGGTTTGGGTCAGGATATTTTAGCAGGTTTGGATGATAATTATTCAATCAAAATCGGGGGCAGTAACTTGTACGTCATCCAAGCAGAACCCGGAGTTACAGATGTCAATAATGCCGATTTTGTTCTAGGTTTCAGAGTTGGCGTCGATCGAATTGGATTGGCAGGTGGTTTGAATGCTACTGATGTAGACTTGCAATACGTGACAAACATCACAGTTTTATTGGACTTTGATGCACCAGAAATTTTCAACCTATTGACCCCGCCCGGTACATTAGATGATCAACCAGTACAGACTCAAGGCACTCTAATTAAAGTTAGGAATTCCGGCGAGATAGTAGGCTTTGTGGAAAATGCAAGAGTGGCAGATATTCAAGGTAGTATTATCTCTGCTCCGGGATTTTGATCGCTTTTTACAGCTTCGTAGCGAGGAATAAATTCCTCATCAATGGCTCTTGAAAACTTCAGTGCCTAAAAGCGACATTTATATCTGAAAGAGGACTATTGAGTTATATTCTTCAGTCCTCTTTTAGAGGACTTGTGCTATGAGACAGGGAATTAATTCCCTGGTGGACTGTGGAATGAATCTTTGTTCGCGATCGCGTCTCAATAATCTTAACACTGATGGAAGTGAACCATCTACTCTACATATTCACCTACATTGCACTTTCCCGCAATCTCTTTTGCACCCCGTACTGGATCAAGTCTGTGGGTAGAACAGATGATTTTTCGATCTGTGCTGCGTAAGATTTAAATCAAGAATGAATCTAAATATCTGAGGTTTTAAATTATGTTAGACATCACAACTAATCCTAACGATCGCCTTTATTTCAATCAACAGCCAAACGATCTCGCCACATCAACATTTCCGGCTAACAAGGACTTGCTCAACAGAGCGATCGAGCCATTGAATATTCCTGGTTATAGTGCTGAATCTAGCTTGACTAATCCCACAGCATCCAGCTTCGACCCACAGAAACAGATAGCAGATTTTATTGTAGCTAATGCAGGCGCTGGCTTCAGTTACTCTGCGAGCGATCGAGTTAGTGGCGATGTCCCCGATTCTCAACTCAAACCGCAGTCACAATCGGCGAATGTAAACGCAGATATGCTAACAGGAACAATATCTGATTCTGGGTTGAATTTCTCCGAGCCAGGTAACTCTCTTTCGACAGCTCGTAATATTCTTGGTGTTGAAAATGGTAGCATCAGCTTAACTGATTTTGTCGGAGTTGGAGATTCCAACCATTTTTATCGATTCGATATCAACACTAAAAGCAATTTTAACCTGCGTCTCGACGGTTTGAGAGCGGATGCTGACGTAAAGCTAATTCAAGATAGAAACCGCAACGGTGTAGTTGATTTGGGGGAAACTATTGACTACTCTCTTGAGATTGGCACAGTTCCCGATGTCATTAATGTATCCAATCTGGCTCCAGGAACATACTATGTCCAAGTCTCTAGCTTCTTAAACAACTCTACTAATTACAACCTGAATCTTTCTGCCACCTCTATTCCTGAACTAAATATTCCCACACCGAGCGGCACTTTTAATAGTAATTACGGCTATGGCTTGGTGAATGCAAATGCAGCCATTTCCAGCACCTTAAACCGCTCAATTACTTTCCCTGATATTCCCGATTTGGGCGAGAATAATTGGGCGCTAGATGTCATGAACGCACCGGAAGTTTGGCATCAAAACATTACCGGAAATGGCATTGTTGTAGCTGTCGTGGATAGTGGTGTTGACTACACCCATCCTGACTTGGATGACAATATTTGGCAGAACCCTGGTGAAATTGCTGGAAACGGCATTGATGACGATCGCAACGGATATATTGATGATATTCGGGGTTGGGATTTTGTGGCTAGCGACAACAACCCAATGGATCTGGATTTCGACGGTCACGGGACTCACATAGCAGGTGCGATCGCGGCAGAACGAAATGATTTTGGCATCACAGGAGTTGCGCCCAATGCTAAGATTATGCCTGTCAGAGTGTTAGACGCCTTTGGTTACGGCGAGTTGAATAATGTTGCTGCTGGAATCCGGTATGCTGTTGATAATGGAGCCAATGTAATTAACCTTAGTTTGGGAAATGAGTTTTACCCTTCCAACCTGGTGAATGACGCAATTGAGTATGCAAATAACAAAGGCTCTGTTGTGGTGATAGCAGCGGGAAATTCGGGTTTTAGCCAACCTGATTACCCAGCTCGTAATGCCGATCGCTTGGGAATTGCAGTGGGCAGCATTGATATAAACGGCAGGATGGCTGACACCTCGAACCGTGCGGGTTCCACACCTTTGGATTACTTAGTTGCTCCGGGAGTAGACATCTATTCTACAACTCCCTATAGCACCTATGACACCCTAACTGGCACATCTATGGCAACGCCACAGGTAGCGGGTGTAGCGGCTTTAGTTTTGAATGCCAATCCGACTTTAACTCCAGCTCAAGTTGAGTATATTTTGACGACAACAGCTAATCGGAATGGGTTGATAGGATAGCATTGCAAATTTCCACTTAAGTCCTGCGGACATTAATCGAGCATTAGAGCAGACGGCTCTGGATATGGACTATCTAAACACGCCAGGTTTTGATTTTGGACTTGACTATGCCAGTGGGTAATGGTTTGATTCAAACCGATCGGGCGATCGCTAAAATTGTCGTCTAATTCAGATTAGAGTCCCCATCCCTGCGGCGAGATTGGGGAGACAGACTAAGCTTCTATGAAGGTCGATCGCCTGTGGCAGATTGAGGCGATCGCACGACGACGGCAGAAAGAGCGATCGGGCTAATTCTCTAAATTCCAACTCTAGAATCCTATGCTGTATTCCCCATTTAAGCGAGTCAAATCAACCCACTCTAGGGTCACTAATGTTTTCCTAGCTTCCATTTCCCTGTTCGTGCTTGCCACTATCCCGCTATTAACTACTCCTGACTCTTTCTTCCCAGCGATCGCTCAAACTACCGATGCTCGTAAAACCGAGGCCGATCGGCTAATGCAGCAGGGGCTTCAACAGTATCAAACTAGCCAATTAAGAGCAGCCCAGAATTCTTGGCAACAGGCACTCCAAATTTACCGCGCCCTGAAAGACCGCCAGAGCGAGAGTATGGCACTGGGCATTTTGGGAACAGTTTACCTCTCTTTGGGCAACTCGGCCAAAGCCATTGAGTATTCACAGCAGAGTTTAGCCATCGCCCGCTCCATTAAAAACCGCCCCCTTGAAGGTATGGCACTGCGCAATTTGGGGATCGCTTACGACTCTCTGGGCAACTGGGCCAAAGCCATTGAGTATTCACAGCAGAGTTTAGCCATCGCTCGCTCCATTAAAGACCGCGAATTGGAAGGTAGGGTAGTGGGCATTTTGGGAGTCGCTTACCTCTCTTCGGGCAACTCGGCCAAAGCCATTGAGTATTCACAGCAACTGTTAGCCATCGCCCGCTCCATTAAAGACCGTCTAGGAGAAGGCGTGGCACTGGCTACTTTGGGAGGTGCTTACGACTCTCAGGGAAACTATGCCAAAGCCATTGAGTATATGCAGCAGAGTTTAACCATCGCCCGCGAATTCAAAAACCGCGAATCGGAACGGGCAGCACTGGTCATTTTGGGAGGTGCTTACAACTCTCTGGGAAACTATGCAAAAGCCATTGAGTATGGACAGCAGAGTTTAGCCATCGCCCGCGAAATCAAAAACCGCAAAGGGGAAGGTACGGTATTAAATAATTTGGGACGTGCTTACGACTTTCTGGGGAACTATGCAAAAGCCATTGAGCATATACAGCTCAGTTTAGCTATTGCTCGATCAATTAAAGACCGCGAATTGGAAGGTAGGACACTGGGCAATTTGGGAGATCTTTACCTAAATCTGGGCAACTCGGCCAAAGCCATTGAGTATTTACAGCAGAGTTTAGCCATCGCCCGCGAAATTAAAGACCGCAAAGCAGAGGGTAGAGCACTGGGCATTTTGGGAGGTGCTTACATCAAGCTGGGCAACTCGGCCAAAGCCATCGAGTATATACAGCAGAGTTTATCGATCGCCCGCGAAATTAAAGACCGCTGGAAGGAAGGGACAGCACTGGGCAATTTGGGTAGCGCTTACCTCTTTCTGGGCAACTATGCCCAAGCCATCGAGTATTCACAGCAGAGTTTACCCATCGTCCGCGAAATTAAAGACCGCAAAGGGGAAGGTACGGTACTAGGCAATTTAGGAGTCGCTTACCGCTCTCTGGGCAACTCGGCCAAAGCCATTGAATATGGGCAGCTCACGTTAGCCATAGCCCGCTCCATTAAAAACCGCCAAGGTGAGGGTGTGGCGCTCAACAACCTCGGATTGGCTTTATTGAAAGCTGGCAACCCCACAGAAGCTGAAAAAATGCTCGTGAACGGGATTCAAGTTTGGGAATCGATGCGTCAAATGCTCGGCTCCAACGATGCGAATAAAGTCTCCATCTTTGAAGGACAAGCTCGCACCTATCGGACTTTACAACAAGTCCGGGTGGCTCAGAATAACCCGATCGCAGCCTTAGAAATTGCCGAACGTGGACGTGCCCGTGCCTTTGTCGATCTACTCACACAACGCTTATCAACTGGTGATGCCAATCCGGTCATCGCCTCTGCTCCCAACCAGGATCAAATCCGCCAAATCGCCAAAGCACAGAATGCCACTTTGGTGCAGTATTCCATCATCTACGACGCCTTCGAGATTCAGGGAAAAAGTGAACCGCGAGAATCCGCGCTCTACATTTGGGTGATTCAACCCACGGGCGAAATCACCTTCCGTCAAGTCGATCTCAAACCCCTCTGGCAGCAGCACAAAGCCTCTCTAGCCGACTTAATTATTGGCAACCAAGAATTCCTGGCTGTTCGCAGTCGCAGCAGTCTTGGCTCCACCCAACCCCAACCCGACTTACCGACACTGCATCAACTCCTGATCGATCCCATTGCCAGCCTCCTACCCAAAGACCCTAATGCCCGCGTCATTTTCATTCCCCAAGGTTCCCTCTTCCAGGTGCCCTTTGGGGCCCTGCAAGATGAAGGCGGCACTTACTTAATCCAAAAACACACGATTCTCACCGCCCCCTCGATTCAAGTCTTGGATTTAACCCGACAACAGAAGTTAGCACAGAAGCAACCTAACAGCGGCAGGCCTCTAGTCTTGGGCAATCCCACCATGCCAAGCGTGTCTCTCTCTCTGGGAGCTCCCAAACAGCAATTGTCTCCTCTACCTGGAGCCGAAGCTGAAGCTAGAGCGATCGCGCCTCTGCTCAATACTCAAGCGATCTTAGGCGCTCAAGGGACAAAAGCTGCGATCGTTCAAAAAATGCCCCAAGCATCAATTATTCACTTAGCAACCCATGGATTGCTCGATGATGTGCGCGGATTGGGAAGTGCGATCGCCCTTGCTCCTTCTGGTAGCGATGACGGCTTATTGACCGCAGAAGAGATTTTCGACATGAAACTGCAAGCAAATTTAGTCGTTTTGAGTGCTTGCAACACTGGAGAGGGCAGAATTACCGGGGATGGAGTAATTGGTTTGTCGCGCGCTTTGATTTCGGCCGGAGTGCCGAGTGTGATTGTTTCTTTATGGGCGGTTCCCGATGCGCCGACATCGGAATTAATGCAGGCATTTTATCAAAACTTGCAAAATAATCCCGACAAAGCACAGGCATTGCGGCAGGCAATGTTAACCACTATGAAAACTCATCCCCAGCCGCGAAATTGGGCGGCATTTACTTTAATTGGGGAGGCAGAGTAAGGACGATCGCGACAAGCAGATTACAGAGTACGATCGAGGATACTGCCCCTATCGGGAAACTGGCGGCTGCAAAAGTTTAGTATCCTTTGCTATTTCCGCTGACTCCAAAACCTCCTCTAAAACCGGAGAAGGAATCGGCACTTCTTCAACTACCTGATGCTTTTCCAAAGTCAAACGAGACTGAGATGAACCCGACAATCTTTTCAACAATTTCGGTGTCGGATCGTACAACAAATAAATTATTTTATCTCCTGCTTGCCAAATCTGAGTCGCCGACACTACTTGCAAGTATCCTTGCCTTTCCAGCAGCAGTGGCGCCAACTCCCCGGCTTTAACCAAAGCTTGTAAGTGAGCAATCTGAAACTGCAATCCCTCTGTTTTTAACTCAGTTTCCCCCAATTTCACTTCGCTGTCATTCAAATATTCGTTCCAATCCTTCAGCGACAAATCCGAGACAAAAGCTTGATTAATTTTAGTCGAATTTGCAGGCGTATTTGCTTGCGGATCTTTGGGGAATATTGCCAAAACCCTCGGCGGTGCAAACTCTTCGGCTGCTCGCTGAGCTAACACTAAGTTTACCTCCCCGTTGTTAGTCATTGCCAGAAAAGTTCCCATCGATTCTAGTCCGGCTTCTTCTAACACGCTGTGGTCGAGAGCACTGCTCAAAAATACCCGCAAACCCTCTCGTTCTGCTTGTGCACAAGCTTCCGGGTTGGTGTCGATAATTGCCACCGATTCTCCGCGTTCTTGAAACAAGCGAGCAATTAATCTGCTCAAAGGATTTGACCCTACAATTGCTGCACCAGTTGCCGATTTTGAGGTGATGCCCAACAGTTGAGCGATCCGGCCGGCCGTTAGTCCCTGCACGAAAACTGTCATAATAATTGTTAGGAAAACTAAGGCTTTAATTGAGTCCCCGCCGTTGATTCCCCGCTGGGTGAGCAAAATTGCAAATAAAGATGCGATCGACGCTGAGACAATTCCCCTCGGCGCTACCCAACAAACAAATAATTTCTGCCGCCAATTCAGTCCGCTATTCCAAGTACAAAGCCAAACGTTGATCGGCCGTACTACCCACATTAAAGCTAAAACTGTAAACAAACTTCCCCAACCGAGGGCGACCACACTAGCGAGGGATAAATCGGCCGCCAGCAGCACAAACAGCATGGAAATAGCCAGGACTGTCAGTTGACCTTTAAACCTCCTCAGCAGCCTTTCTTCCGGTACAGCAGCGGCTCTGAGGACGATGCCGGAGAGGACTGTTGCCATCAGTCCCGATTCGCTGCGGATTTCTTCTGCTAAGCCGAAAAATCCCCACAAACCGGCTAAAACTACTAAGTTTTTGAGGTCTTCTGAGAGAAATTGCGATCGCTTGAGAATGAATCCCAGCAGCCAACCTCCCGCAACTCCGATGACTGCGCCAACTAATAGTCGCACGATTAAATCTCGGAACAAAACCAGCAAATCAGCATTGCCGTTCAAAATAATATTCAGCACCAATACTGCCAGAATTGCCCCGACTGGATCGATTAAAACGCCTTCTGCTTCTAGCAAGGCGGCAACTTTTTTGTCAACGGATACTTGTTTGAGCAAAGGGCCGATTACCGTCGGGCCTGTGACCACTACTAGAGAAGCATACAAAAATGCGATCGGCCAGGGAAATTCCCCCAACCAGTGTGCGGCCATTCCGCCGCCTATTAGGGTAATTAAAGTGCCTACGGTAACTAAATTGCGGATGCTGCCGGAAAGTTTTCCTAAATCTCGCAATTCCAAATTCAAGCCGCCTTCAAACAGAATTAACGCTACGCAAAGCGATACCATAACTTCCAAACCGCTGCCCAGCAGATTTGGGTGCAGCACTCCCAAGCAGTCTGGGCCGGCTAAAATGCCAAACAACAGCAAAAAAACGATCGCCGGAACTTTCAAATAAGCGGCGAGAACTTGAGCGCTGATGCCACAGATGACGGTCATGACCATCAACAGGGTGATGTTAAAGGAGATTTCCATAGATATAATTGTTACAGGCTGCCCGCTTAGTTTTAAATGTTCGATCGCGGGTAATTGGAGTGCAGGCGCTATTTTCGGCGCAGCTTACAAACTCGGCACGGCCCTGGATTTTTCCCAATAAGATTAAAAAAACTTGATAGTCGCTATAACTTTATCAGATAATTCTCTTGGCGTCAAAGATGGGAGTAAGCTGTAGCTAAGCGAGAGATTGTCTGTTATGTTAGAGAGTTGGACGGGGATGCGGGCACAGAGGGAGAGGATTTGACGAATTTTGATGGGGAGTCATTCGATTTTAGATTTTAGATTTTAGATTTTGGATTGACCCCACGGATAAATTCGGAGGCTTGAGGATTTTCGATTTGGGATTGATTCCACGGATAAATCACGTGGCGCGTACTACCTTTGAAATTCGCTTGTCAATCTCAAATCTCAAATAGCAAGAGTTGTCGGCTTTCCAATTACAGAGCGATCAAACCCCCAAATTTATCTGTGGAGTCAATCTCCCATCTAAAATCTCCCATCTAAAATTTATAATCGACTGGCATTCTGCCACCTGCGAAAAAACTCCGATAGAATGGCAGGCGAAATTCGCCCTTCCAGCCAATCTAAAGCCTGGTTTTGCTGGGGTGCGGCTCGATAAAATTTGCACGCATCTATCAGCCGAATCGGAGAATTAGTGACAATAGATTGAGATCGCCATTTTTGTGCAAACTCGTTAATAATAGCCGGAGAAAGTTGTTTTTGCAGCCAATCTAGAGCTTGGTCTTGTTGTGCTAAACCGCGATAAAATTTGCCCACATCTATCAATCGCAAATTACTGTCTTGAGGTAAGGTAGTTGCCCGCCATTTTTGAGCAAATTCCCCTAAAACAGAGGTAGAAACTTGACTTTGCAGCCAAATTAAAGCAGTATCTTGGCTAGCCTTAGCTTGATAAGAGGAGAATACCTGAGTCAGCCGCACGTCTGATATGGGAGGGGGAGTCGGAGTGGGAGTCGGCTGCGGAGTGGGTGTCGGGGGTGGAGGGGGAACAATTACTTTGGGAGATTTTCGCATCAAAGCGGCCCAGGTTTTGAGGCTGGCAATACCGTCTGGATTGAGACCTTGAAATTTCTGAAACGAGATGAGCGCCGCTGTGGTGGTAGCTCCAAATTTGCCGTCCATCGCGCCTTGATAGAAACCTTTAATTCTTAATTCCTTCTGGATGTCTGCAACTTTATAACTTACGGCGCCTTCTCGGACGCTTTCAAAAATATTGGTGTCTACATTGCCCGATACGCCTGACACGGTGCCTGTGTCGCTGTACTGCCAAAAAGTCCAAGTTTTCCAGCCACCGGGCACCCAAGGTTCCTCAGCACTGGTATAGTGAGCAATCCACAGTGGGTAATCGGCAAACCGTGTTGTCCCCAGGCTGTCCCAGAAACCGGGGTAAGTGTAGATAATCGGCCGCATCAAGGTGGCTTTTTCGACTGCTTCTAACCAAATTGCGGCTTGATCGCACAATTGAGTCGCACTCAAACCCCCTGTAGTTTCCATATCCAAGACTGGCGGCAAATCCCCCGGTTCGAGTTTTACAGTTTTCAAGAACAAATCTATTTGTCCCTGAATGCTGCTTGCAGGTTGAAAAAAGTGGTAAGCACCGCGTTGAATTCCCGCCGCTTTCATCGCCGCCCAATTGCGAGCGAAAGTTTGGGCAACGAACGTTGCACCTTCGGTCGATTTGACAAAACTGAAGGTAATACCATCCCGCGCAACGGCTGGCCAATTGACATTGGGCTGGTAGTCGGAAACATCTATACCGCGAATACTCATATTACCAAGAGTTGAGAAAAGCTGGTTTGCTCTGAAGCAGCGACTCGATTAAGGGTACATTAAATTGTAATGCTAAGTCGCTAAGTGTTTTTTTTGCAGTGGAGATTGTGCGAATGAACTTCGATCGAATAGATCCCGGCCCTGGTCAAGAGTCTGTTTGGGATTACCCACGTCCCCCTCGGCTTGAGGAATCGACCAAACACGTACAGATAGTTTTTAATGGAGTGACGATCGCGGACACGCGCCGTCCTCAGCGGGTATTGGAGACAAGCCACCCTCCTGCCTACTATATCTGCCCCGATGACATCAAAATGGAATATTTGCACAAAACTTCACGAGGTTCTTGGTGCGAGTGGAAGGGACAAGCCGGTTATTACACTGTGACGGTAGAGTCGAAAGAAGTAGTAAATGCTGCTTGGTTTTATCCCAATCCTAATCAGGTTTTTGCAGCTATTAAAGATTATGTGGCTTTTTATCCGAGCAAGATGGATGCCTGTTATGTGGACGGCGAATTAGTGCAATCTCAACCAGGGGATTTTTACGGTGGCTGGATTACCAAAGATATTGTCGGCCCGTTTAAGGGAGGGTCAGGAACTTGGGGCTGGTGAGGAAAGGTTGAGTTTTGAGTTTTGAGTTGAGAATAGCGACAGAAACCACGTTTTTTTTACGCAAAACCTCATTACAGCTTCGACTAGGTTTAAATAAAAAAACCATGTTTATTGAGTTTGTGAGCGCCGTGAATGAGTTAAGGATTGGCTCTGAAATCGTCTTCTGACGACGCCAAAAGCCAACCGTAAAAAAAATGAATAATAATTCAATAGCTTTCTAATTGAGTGAGGATGAATCAATGTAATGCAATGCAATGCAGGCAAGGCATAAGCTAACGCCGCAGCTTATCCCTTGAAAGAAACAGTGTAGTCAAGAATACAGTGGCTGTTCATAAATAAATGTTAGTATAAGTTAATATCTGACACTAGCTTCGGTGCTGCTTTATTATTTATTCGGATCTGCGCTGTGTCTGTTGAATTTATTGAGCCGTCTAACTCGGCAGAAAACTCACCCAAAAATTTATCTTTAGAGTCTACTCTTAAGGATCTAGCTCTATTCAATTTTCAGGTTGACTCCTCATATCTCGCCAAAGAAGTAGCTAGGTTTTTTCAAGCTCACCCGCTGCTTCCGGGAGTTATCTTGACCGTAAATGGGGAATTTTTAGGGATGATATCGCGTCGGCGATTTATGGAACGCATGAGCCGCCCTTACGGAGTAGATATATTTGCTTGCAGACCGATTATAGCCTTGTATCAAATAGCTCAAACCGATATTTTGATTTTACCAGGAGTAGCCTTAATTGTCATGGCAGCTCAGCGAGCCGTACAGCGACCGCCGGAACTGCTTTACGAGCCAATTGTTGTGCAGTTAGAACTTCAAGTTTACCGACTTTTAGACGTGCATCAACTGTGGGTAGCTTTATCCCAAATTCACCAACAAGCTACTTGGTCTATGAGCGAACTTTATTACAATTTATCGCTTACGCAATCCGAGCTAGAAGCAGCTAATTCTCAATTAAAAGCAGCTAATTCCGAATTGTATCGCCTTGCCAACTTAGATGGCTTAACTCAGGTTGCCAACCGTCACTGTTTTAACGAATACTTAGATAAAAAGTGGCAAGAATTGGCGGAAGCAGCAGCAGAACTATCTTTAATTTTATGCGATGTAGACTTTTTTAAGAAATACAACGATACTTATGGACATCAGGCGGGAGATACTTGCTTGCAGCAGGTAGCCCAAGCTATTTTGGAAGCGGTAAATTACTCAACAGGCGAAGTTTCGGGCGAGAGTCTGGTAGCCCGTTACGGAGGCGAAGAATTTGCAGTGATTTTGCCTCGGACTTCACCGGAAATAGCTGTCTGGATTGCAGAGAAAATTCGAGTGTGGATTAAAGAACTAAACATTGAACACGTTAATTCAGAGGTGTGTTCTCTCGTGACACTGAGTTTGGGGGTAGCGAGTACGGTTCCTCGATCGTCCGCAGCACAAAAAAACTTGATAGCAGCCGCAGACCGCGCGCTTTATCAAGCTAAAGACGCAGGGCGCGATCGAGTAATTTTAGATGCCGATGGATTTTAGATTGGAAAATCGTTTCCATTACAGATTATCTGGCAAATCGCCGATCGACCTGCCGATGCTAGACAGCAATTTCTCCAAAGCTTTCATCTGCTTGACGGTGAACGTGGGTACGTTCTTTCCCAACTCCCAACGGCTGATGGTTTGCGACGAAACGCCAAGCTCTCGCGCCAAATCTTCCTGACTCATCTCCAGTTCTTCCCTGAGCTTCTTCAAATGCGACTCTTCATCTTCTGGTCGCGGAACGGGCTTTTTCGGCATAACTTTGATCGCACATTTTTTCTATAAGATGCTTAAGCATCTTGACTAAACAATAAATTGATTAGACAATATGTTTAATAGCCAGCCCAGAACCGTGGAAAGTACAAGGACTGACTCTAAAACCCCTTTGGAAAGGAGCATGAATCGATTATGCCTTACAAACAGCGTCTGAATTCCTGGATTATTGTTCGCCTGCTTCTCAATTTACAAAGAAGCCTTGTGGGTCGGTTTCGCAGTTGGTCGGATGCAGACGGTCACATCAGCATTTTGCGACAGTTACTGCCGGAGGCTCGCCTAATAGTCGTGTTCGATCCCGGCGATCGCTCGTAGAGTAGTTTGGAGAATAGAAGCGATCGCGCAACGCTAAGGCGCATAGCTGGAAAGACGCGATCGCTTCTATTCTCATTGGAACTGTTATCGGACGATCGTCCCCAGTCTACAAAGACTCGCACCAAGCACGTTCTACCGTCCAGTGTCTGTCTGAAGATTCATAAATCCTCAACCCATCCAACCCGGCATTTTGGATCATCTCTTCAACTTCATCCAGCGTAAATGCTGCTTGCAACGAATCGCTGAATAACTGTTTCTGATGCGCGTTGCAATCTCCCGCATACAGATTGACTAAATTATCCCTGATTTCCGCTTTTTCCGGCCGCAGCAAATCCCGCAAAAAAATTGCTCCCTGCGGCTTCAACACCCGCTTGACTTCCTGCAAAAACGGCAGCGGATCGGGCAAATGGTGGATAATGCTGTTGGAAATCACCATGTCAAAATAATTGTCAGGGTAAGGCATTGCCTTAGCATCGATTAATTCGAGACTAATTTGCGATCGCGCGCCCGCCTTTTCCACATTGTCCGCCCCAACTTTCAGCATATTTGCCGACAAATCAATGCAAGTCAATTTCCATGCTGGCCGGAGTTGACAAAGGGCGATCGGAATTCTCGCCGTACCCGTCCCCGCATCCAAAACGTTTCCAAAAACCGGCCCCAACGCCGCAGCACTCTGAGCAAAAGCAGCATTAACCTCAGCAAAGTCCATCGAATCGTATTCGATCGCCTCTTCCAAGGAATCCATCACTTCCGGTTCCAAAACTCGCTGCATAAAATTTATCTCGTTATCTGGCATTTTCATATAGGGGTTCAGTTTCGCCTGCAAAAGCTCGACTAACTCCGGTTCCATATATTCGTAATTGTCCGGGATTTGCAGGCAAATAACTTCCTTGCCTTCGAGACTTTCGGGAAATTTGCTGCGAAGTCGATCGCCATGCTTCTTCTCCATCACAAATATCACATCTGCCCAACCGACAAGACCCTCAGTTACTCTAATTCTTGCACCTTTTTCTGTTCCAGCCGATCGCACGCTGTAGCCGCTAGCATTCTCCCATATCTTCTCGGCAGTCAAACTTCTCCACTTATTCCGGCTGCACACAAACAATATCTTAATTTTATCCATTCAGACACAAGTACAAAATGCTATTTTATCCGCGTTCATCCGCGTTCATCCGCCCACATCTGCGGTTAAAAAGCTCGATCAAATTTCCCCCCGATCGCACCTTGCATACCACAAATACTGTATTTTGTCAAACTCAGCAAAATCTCCGTTACAATTCTTAAACCCTAAAATGCGGATTTTGCATAAACAATTGTACTTATTACATTTGCAGAGCTCGTTAATTTTACGGTTTTAAAAGCTTTCAGCGTCAAAAATTTAAATTAGTCATAATGCCCCTGGATTATGAAAATCCTACCACAAGCCTCAAAGCAAGTAAATAGGTAAAATAATTGAGAATGAAGTCAATAATTTGAGTCGTCTTTAGATTTTATTAAGATTTGAGGGGTCAAAATAGATCGAACATTTAAAACTAAATCGACTTTTAGATTGTTTTTGCTTATAAAACAAGCTGGAATTGCCCCGAAGACCGATCGACCCTCAAAAATAGATACAGATGCTCGATCACCCAATGGCATCCCACCAAACTCGATCGAACTCTGCTAGAATTAGTAAAACGAAGTCGTTATGAGTTTAAGTAAATAGCTATGACCAACGAAACCGTAGAAAACCTAGTAGTTATCGGCTCAGGGCCCGCAGGCTATACAGCAGCCATCTACGCCGGGAGGGCAAACCTGAAACCCGTAGTCTTTGAAGGCTACCAAGCCGGAGGCGTCCCCGGCGGTCAACTGATGACCACCACAGAAGTAGAAAACTTCCCCGGTTTCCCCGAAGGCATCACCGGGCCGGAACTCATGGATCGGATGAAAGCTCAAGCAGTGCGCTGGGGTGCAGAATTATACACAGAAGATGTAATTTCGGTGGATTTGAGCCAGCGTCCGTTTACAGTGCGATCGGAAGACAGAGAAATCAAAACCCACACGATAGTAATAGCTACAGGCGCGACGGCGAAAAGGCTGGGGCTGCCTAGCGAACACGTATTTTGGAGTCACGGGATTTCGGCCTGTGCGATTTGCGACGGCGCTACCCCAATTTTCAAAGGAGTAGACTTAGCTGTAATCGGCGCGGGCGATACAGCAGCGGAAGAATCTATTTATTTAACAAAATACGGCTCTCACGTACATATGCTGGTGCGGCGGGATCAAATGCGCGCCAGCAAAGCCATGCAAGACCGAGTGCTGAGCAACCCTAAAATTACCGTGCACTGGAACACCGAAGCAGTGGATATTTTGGGCGAACCGGGCGGCAAAATGGACGGGGTGAGAATTAGAAATATCGAGACCGGTGCCGAAAGCGATTTGCTGGTGAAAGGATTGTTTTACGCGATCGGTCACACTCCCAACACTCAACTATTCCAAGGTCAGCTAGAACTCGACGAAGTAGGCTATATCGTTACCAAACACGGTTCGGTAGAAACCAGCGTCGAGGGAGTTTACGCCGTCGGCGACGTACAAGACCACGAGTTTCGCCAAGCCATCACCGCCGCCGGTAGCGGTTGTATGGGGGCGATGCTGGCAGAAAGGTGGCTGTCGTCCAATGGTTTAGCTCAGGAATTCCGCCAAACCGAGGAATCCGAGCAACCCGTCGCAGCGCCGGAAGCTCAAAAAGTACGCAAAACCAGCGCGAACTTTGATATCCAAGACACGCGCCACGAAGGAGGTTATGCTTTGCGGAAGTTGTTCCACGATAGCGATCGACTGATTGTGGTCAAATATGCTTCTCCGAGTTGCGGGCCTTGCCACAGCCTCAAGCCGATTTTGAGCAAAGTAGTAGATGAGTTCGAGGGCAAAATCCACTACGTGGAAATTGACATCGAAGAAGATCCAGAAATTGCTGAAAATGCTGGCGTGATTGGTACGCCGACGATTCAGTATTTCAAAGACAAAGATTTGGTGGCTGAGCTCAAGGGAGTTAAGCCGAAAAGCCAGTACCGCGAGTTAATTGCCAGTAATTTGTAGAAAGGCAAATTAGCGAAGACTTTTTAACCGCAGATATCTGCGGATGAACACAGATAAACGCAGATAAGATTACATCTGCGTTTATCTGTGTTTATTCGCGGTTCAAAAGTCTTCTTATGGTTTTCGGTAAATATTGATATGCTGATGAAAACAAATCTGACGCACGAATTATCAATTATGGCTCAAAGCCGCCTCCGACTGCCGCGATTTCTCAACAACATAGCCTCACCGTCAAGCCTGTCAATGAAAATGATGTGGGCAGGTTTGACAATAACTGCCGTGTTTATATTGGTAGCCACCTTGTCTCCAGCTATGCAAGCTTGGGGATGGCTGCAAAATCCTACCGAGGCTTTGATTAACCCCATCCACGAACCGCCGTCGGCGAATTATTGGTTTGGTACTAGCCGCAGCGGCTACGATGTGTTTTCCCGCACGCTGTTTGCTTCTCGGGCGGCTTGGCAAGTGGTAATTTTAGCCACTGCTTTGAGTTTGTTTATCGGTGTGCCGCTGGGTTTGGTTAGCGGTTATTTGGGCGGTAAGCTCGATCGAGTGTTGTTATTTTTAATGGATACAATTTATACTTTGCCGGGGCTGCTACTTTCTTTGACGCTAGCGTTTGTAGTGGGAAAAGGAGTTTTGAATGCTGCGATCGCCCTGAGCATTTCCTACATCCCTCAATACTACCGCGTCGTCAGGAATCACACCGTCAGCGTCAAAACCGAATTGTTTGTCGAAGCCGCGCGAGCAATGGGTGCTGACACTTGGACAGTGCTTTCGCGCTACCTGTTTCTAAATGTGATTCAGAGCGTACCGGTGCTGTTTGCGCTCAACGCTGCCGATGCAATTTTAACATTAGGAGGTTTGGGATTTCTCGGATTAGGACTTCCCGAAGCAACTCCCGAATGGGGACACGACTTGCGTTTAGCTTTAGATGCGCTACCTACTGGCATTTGGTGGACGGCTTTGTTTCCCGGTTTGGCGATGACTTTAATGGTGGTGGGACTGTCTTTGGTGGGGGAAGGATTAAACGAGTTTGTTAACCCTCGCCTGCGGAATCAGCAGTAATCTGTCTCGCGGTTACATTAAGTTCGCAGTCAGGACTTTAGTGCTTATTCACAAATATAAAAAAAACTGAAGTCCTGACTAGAACAGGCGCTATAAAGAGATGGTAATCTCGGCCCGATTAATTACTAAATCTTTCTCTCAAGAAGGTGAATTATTTCTAGTAAACCTTCATTGGGTTGTCAATAGAAACACGGATCTGAATTTTTTCTTGATAGCTTCATTTTCTAAAGGTCAAGCCACATAATTTAAAGCCGACTAGAGGATAAAGCACGGCTCTGTGCTTTCTGATGACACGCTGTAAATAATAACAAAATTTTGAGCATAGCACTAGCGTCCTACCGTTCGATTGCTTTAAGTATCCTGGAGTTTAGGCTTTCTCTAACCATAGCAAGCACATCGCTAACTGGGTAAATTTTTATTCCTTGGCGGATTTATCATCTGCAGGCAGTTGCATCAACATCCGCTGGGAATTTTTTTGCGTCTGCTTGAAATTATCAAGACAATTCGGGAATGCTACCTAAAATTGATTGAGAGGCTTTATGGAATCTTCACACGGTCACGATATATTTAAAGGAATCGTGAAGTTATACTTCCGAGAGATGGCGAATTGTGTTGTTTGTGAGAACGTGCGATCGCGCAAGTGCGAACCGAAAGCCAAAAAAAATTAGAGAAATCCGCAGCCGAGAGTTGCGCGGCGGGTTAACTCTCAGTAGAATTTATCCTGGTGGTTTTTGCCATTGACGCGACAAACTCGTGTCGAACTGCTTAAATAAGAATGTGACGTTAAGAACTTAATGTGATTTAACGTGAAAATTAAACCCAATTTCTGAGATTTGAGCTAACTTAACAATGAAAGCCCCTGTTGCATTACTCAACCCGCAACGCTTCATTGGGGGTCAGAGTCGGTCTCTAATCCAGAGTTACCGACTTAAAACTAAAGCTACGAGCTTTATTCAATCGCAGATTGCGTATGATTCAATTCAGGGAAACAGGGTAATGATGGGTGTATCTACACGGATTGTATTGGTTCCAATTTGGGCAACTCAAAAATTGTCTGCTAACTGTCTGGCCAACTACGCCGCAGCCGTTCACCCAGATATACGCAGAAAACAGCGCCGTTTGATCGTGCCAAAGTTTTTGCGGGCCGTTCTCAGGATTTAGCAGAGCCGGACATGAGTTAGTATTGTCAAGCTAAGCTGACAGAGTTTCCTAGTTCTTGACCAACAATGGAAAACAACTTCCATTTTTTGTGAGAAAGGCTACAATCGGAAAGGTCTTTGCAAGATCCAATTCTCCCCGTTTGGTGCTTCAACCCTCTGCTGTTGCATTTGAGGCAGCAGACGGACATCCAAGGTGGCGAAAATTTCCCGTCCAACTGTCATGTCTGACAACCAGAGTGAAAGCAAGGCAAATCAAAAGTTCGACACCTCGAATACAAAAGTTAGACGGTTCCGTGCAGGAAAACTTGTACGGGTAAAAGCTCGAAGTACCGAGTAAAAAAGCCAGTATTTTTGGAAGTGCGATCGATCGTACTTCATGGTTTGCTTCTCTGGGGCAGGTATCGCAGATGATGTGGTAGCTCGCTCCGAAAGAAAAAGCCTCAAGCTCAATTCAAGGTCGGGATGTTAAAATCTGCGATCGATTGAATGCGCTGACTGCTTCAAACCAGAACTCGAACCGTAACTCATAAAACAGGTGCAGTTTCGGTAACAAATTCAGCTAGCAGACCAAAAATCCCACTATTTTTTCCTGCGGGAATGTCAATACTGGCTAACTTGTCTAAACTACAAACAGACACTATTCCACTGTTATTTATTCTTTAATTCAGGAGCATGAGGAAGACGGCATGATCCCAGCTAACACCGTACTCGAAACCACAATTACACCGGAAATGGAAACAATCGAGTTGCTTCGCAGCGCCGAAAGCGTTCTACCTGAGAGCGAGTTAGAACTCTTTATCGACGAAGAAGACGATCGAGAAGAATTCTTAGACTCTCAATCTGAGGAAGACCCTAAATCTGGCAAAGGCGCCAAAGCCCGCCGTCGGGCACAGGCAAAGAAAAAGCATTATACTGAAGACTCTATTCGTCTTTACCTGCAAGAAATCGGTCGGATTCGGCTGCTGCGAGCTGACGAAGAGATTGAACTAGCGCGCAAGATTGCAGATTTGCTGGAATTAGAGCGAGTTCGAGAACAACTGCTCGAAGAGTATAACCGCGAACCCAAAGACAGCGAATGGGCAAATGCTGTAGATATGGCACTTCCTGCATTCCGTCACCGACTCCACGTCGGCCGTCGGGCAAAGGAAAAAATGGTGCAATCAAACCTGCGTTTGGTGGTGTCGATCGCCAAAAAATATATGAATCGCGGTTTGTCTTTCCAAGATTTGATTCAGGAAGGCTCTTTGGGTCTGATCCGTGCCGCTGAAAAATTCGATCACGAAAAAGGCTACAAGTTTTCTACCTACGCAACTTGGTGGATACGTCAAGCCATCACCAGGGCAATCGCCGATCAATCGCGCACTATCCGCCTGCCGGTTCACCTTTACGAAACCATTTCGCGGATCAAGAAAACTACCAAACTCCTGTCTCAGGAAATGGGTCGCAAGCCGACGGAAGAAGAAATTGCTACCCGCATGGAGATGACGATCGAGAAGTTGCGGTTCATTGCTAAGTCCGCACAGTTGCCTATCTCTCTAGAAACTCCGATCGGTAAAGAGGAAGACTCACGTCTGGGAGACTTTATTGAATCTGACGGGGAAACGCCAGAAGATCAAGTCTCGAAAAACTTGCTCAGGGAAGACTTGGAAAGCGTTTTGGATACTCTCAGCCCCCGAGAACGGGATGTACTGCGGCTGCGTTACGGCTTAGATGACGGACGGATGAAGACCTTGGAGGAAATTGGTCAAATCTTTAACGTCACTCGTGAGCGAATTCGCCAAATCGAGGCTAAAGCCCTGCGGAAGTTGCGCCATCCTAACCGCAACAGCATCTTAAAAGAATATATCCGCTAGAGTAATTTGCTAGCATCACCCAAAAGAGTGATTCGCACTCTTTTTTTTGGGGGGGAGACCCCCCGCCCCGGTTTGAGTTATAGCGGTTAAATTTTGTGCTGCTAATAACCCAGAGCAAGTGGCTATTTGCTGCCGAAATCGGGTTGCAAAAATTTTGGGAGTCCGTTACGGAACTCCCAAGCTTTGCATTGTCACAAAATTCTTAACTAGAAAATTACATCAGACCCCAAAAGTGAAGCAGGCCTTGACCGGAAACCAATTCGATGATGACAGCGGCAGAGAAACCAATCATCGCCAAACGACCGTTCCAATTTTCGGCTCCTTCGCTGAAGCCCCAGTTCCAAGCGTTGCGTTTTTGTTCTTGCATAGTGCGAACTCCTTTCGTTAACTTGTTTAAGGCTTATGTGAATAAATATAACATTCCTTGATCAAAATACAAGCTTGTGATTAGTGATATCGGTCATCAACGTCGATCGACCTTGATGATTTTACCTAACAGGAAAAATAGCCAACTCGGTATCAGGGTCGAACAAGTGAATTTTGTCATGGGCGATTGCCAGCCAAAGCTCCTCGCCAACTCGGATCGATCGCTCAGGCGGAACCCGCACTTGCATCCGCACCGCCGGAGCATCCGTCAAACAAACCCCCAAATAAGTTTCGTGTCCCAAAGCCTCTACAATTTCCACTTGTACCGAAAGATTTTTGGTAGCCGGAGGGTTAATGCTCAGATGTTCCGGCCGAATGCCCAAAATTAGCCCTCGCCCGTCATATTGTTGTAGACTTTTTGCCCAAATATCGGGTAAAGTAAAGCGAAATTGCGGGTGAGAAATCAACAGCGGAGCACTAAATTCCACCGCCAAAAAATTCATCGGCGGAGAACCGATAAACTCAGCAACAAACAAATTAGCCGGCTTGTTGTAAAGCTCTAGAGGTCGAGCTACTTGTTGAATCTGGCCGACCTTCATAATAGCAATCCGATCGCCCATAGTCATGGCCTCAGTTTGGTCGTGAGTCACATAAATAGTTGTAGTTCCCAACTGTCGCTGCAACTGCACAATTTGCGATCGAGTTTCCGCCCTCAATTTCGCATCAAGATTCGATAGCGGTTCGTCCATCAAAAACACTTCAGGATTTCTAGCCATAGCCCTACCCAAAGCTACCCGCTGCTTTTGCCCTCCCGAAAGTTGTTTTGGCAAGCGATTTAAAAGAGATTCTATTTGCAATAATTCAGCTACCTCTCGCACTCGTTTTCCTACCGCCTTTTCCCGTTCCGACAAATAGCGCAAACCCGGAGGCAACTTGCGAGTCGCTCCTCCTAAAAAGTCCTCAAACAAAGGATAACTTAGAGGATTTTTAAAATAATTAGAAGCTAAATCATTAATAACCTCTTCTACCTTATTCCTAATTTTTTCTATCTTCTGGAGGCGTCCTTCTTCTCCTTGTATCTTCCCCCTTCCTTCTTCTTTCTTCCCTCTTCCTTCTTCCTTCTTTCTTCTTCCTTCTTCTTTCTCCCTTTCCGAGCGGCGCAATCCAAAGGCGAGATTATCGTAAACTGTTAAGTGAGGATAGAGAGCATAATTTTGAAATACCATAGCGATATCTCGGTCTTTAGGAGGCAAATCGTTAACCAGCCGATCGCCAACCCAAATATTACCGGCCGTCAAAACTTCCAAACCAGCGATCGATCGCAGCAAAGTGCTTTTTCCGCAGCCAGAAGGCCCCACCAGCACCATGAATTCCCCGTCTTCGACCGTCAGGTTAATGCGCCGCAAAACGCTGTTAGACGAAGGGCAATCGGCTAGAGGCGAGACACTTTCTGCGACGGTGTTTGCTTCTTTTTCCTGTTCTCCTTGGCGGAGCGGAAAACTTTTGTAAATATTTTCTAATACAACTTGCGCCATTAAACAATTTTAGATTTTAGATTTTAGATTTTAGATTGGGCATGGGGCATTGGGCATTGGTAATTGAGATATTCAAGGAAGGAGGAAGTTCGGTAACGAGCAGTGTAAAGGATTTAAATGATTTAACGGAGGGATGTTGAAGTCAGAAGTCAGATGGAAAAAGTCAGATTAATTCCCCAATGCCCCATGCCCAATGCCCCATGCCCAATGCCCCATGCCCCATGCCCATGACTAATGACTATTGACTGCTGATAACTTTGATGATTCTTTCACCCGGATTGAGGTCAAAAACTCGATCGCCCGCCGCATCTTTCCCCCAAAAAGCTATAGCATCAATAGCCGATCGCAGCAGGCGGCCAGAATTAGTAAAAAGTTTAACATCCGTACCCGGAACAGCCTGCAGCAAGCCAACTAAAGCATCTTTCGGCTCTGAGAAACGAAAAGCTTGAGTGCCAATTTCGCCCCGGTTAGTAAGTCTGACAGAACCTGCGGGCATTCGTTTTGCCCAACCCAACTCGGAAAATAGCACCAGACTGTCGTTCGCGTCCAGAGTGATGCAACCCACCAACTCTTCCTGCTTCCGCAACCTGGTTACTTGAGATCCCTGGGCCGCGCGGCCCATTGGCGGCAGTTGTTCATCATCAATCTCAAACCGGAGGACTCGGCCTCCTGAAGTTGCGATCGCCACTTGCTCGCCGACTTTAGCCAGACTCGCACAGCGCAGCCGATCGTCCTCCTTGAGTTTAACAACAGTAACGCCACGATTAGTCAAATCAGCAAATTCCTGCATCGGCAAGCGCTTAATTTTCCCTTGCTGAGTCAGAGTTACTAAATCTGCCGCCTCCGAATTTTCCGGCAAAATAAAGTGTGCAACTGTGATTTCCGACAAAGCGCGACCGGCACTATCTTTAGTAGCACTCGGCGACAACAAACTAACGATCGGCGTTCCCCGGTCTTTGGCGCTACTACTAGGAATATCGGCCACTTTCAGCGGGTAAGCTTTGCCGTTAGGAGTTAAGACGACCAAAGTGCGATCTGTTTTCGTCAGATTTGCCGTCACAATAAAATCTTCATTTTTTTCTAAAGCTGAAACCGATTTTTCGCGACTTTTCGAGCGTGGCTTTTCCCCAGTCGGCAAGCGTCGCACGTACTGCTTGTGCGAAAATTCAACAATAGTTTCCTCTGCCTCTACAACGGGCAATAAGTTAGGCTGAATCGTTGCAGGCGACAACTGCTTCACCGCAGAATTTTTCTTACCCGAAAATTGTGGTTCGGCGTTTGCTGCGCGTCCGGTTCCATTGGCGAATTTAGTGCGGCGGGGGTCAGCGTACTTGCGTTTTAGCGAGCGAAATTCCTTCTTTAAAGCCTTCAAAAGTTCGCGCCTGTCGCTCAACAACCGCTGCAATTCTTGAATATTCGCCATCAACTCATCAAACTCAGACTGCAAATTTTGCCTTTCCAAACCAGTCAGCCTCCGCATAGGCATCGCCAAAATCGCATCAGCTTGACTTTCGCTCAAATTGAGGCGAACTTGCAAAGTTTGCTTAGCAGTAGAGCCGTCAGGAGAATTTCTGAGAATGTCGATCGCGGTATCGAGATTTGTCAAAGCCAACATTAAGCCTTGGACAATATGACAGCGACGTTCAGCAGCTTGCAACTCGTAATTGTAGCGGCGGGTAAGAGTCACTTCCCGGAAATCCAGAAATTCCTGTAACAATTGTCTCAGGGTCAACTGTCGCGGTTGACCGTTGACAATTGCCAGCAAAATCGCCCCAAAATTTGTTTGCAGGTCAGTTTGTTGGTAAAGGCGAGCGAGAACCGCTTCTGGGGTAAATTCCCGCTTGAGTTCAATCACCACTCGAATCCCTTCGCGATCGCTCTCGTCACGCAAATCAGAAATACCGTCGAGGCGGCCAGCATTGACCAACTCCGCCACCTTTTCAATCCAAGCCGCCTTATTTACCTGAAACGGAAACTCCGTCACCACGATCGCCGTTTTAGTACGCACCTTGCGATTACCTGGCACTTCTTCCACCCCGGCCACACCCCTGACCGCAATGCTGCCTCGACCCTTAGTGTAGGCGTCAACAATGCCCTCTGTAGCGACGATTTCCCCTCCCGTTGGAAAATCCGGGCCCGGAATCAGTTCTATCAACTTCTCGTCGGATAGTTCCGGGTTTTCAATCAAAGCAATTAAACCGTCTACCACCTCCCCCAAATTGTGCGGCGGGATATTAGTTGCCATCCCCACAGCAATGCCCGTACAGCCGTTGAGTAACAGAAACGGCAACTGAGCAGGCAGTGCCGTCGGTTCCTGCTGCGAATTGTCAAAGTTACCAGTAAAATCAACAGTTGCCTCGCCGACTTGGGTTAGCATAGCTTCGTGGGCGATCGGTGCTAGCCTCGTTTCCGTATAGCGCATAGCAGCCGCCGGATCATTGTCCACCGAACCGAAATTGCCGTGACCCGCCAGTAAAGGATAGCGGCTTGAAAACTCCTGAACCATGCGTACCAGAGCGTCGTAAACCGATTGGTCGCCGTGGGGGTGATATTTTCCCAAAACATCTCCAACTACCCGGGCGCACTTACGGTAAGGTCGGTCTGGCGTCAGACCGAGTTCGTGCATCGCATATAAAATTCGACGGTGAACTGGTTTTAAACCGTCGCGGACATCAGGCAAAGCTCGCCCGACGATCACACTCATGGCATATTCGAGGTACGATTGCTGCATCTCGGCGTGCAGAGGCGTAGAAATTACTTGCCCGGAAAGTAGGTTGAGTTGTTTAGCCATGAGTCCTTGTGTCCGTTAATTCCTGAGTGAAAACAGCCTCTGTCAATAATGCCGAGGTTCCCTGTCTCGATTTAAAAGCCTTTGCAGCAGGCGAACCGAAAGTTCGATTCAACCGCCCAGTTGAAGAATAAAAATAAACTTAACTTGTGAAAGCAGAATCAGAGTCCCGAAGATGGGCAAAACTTGCCTCTTACTCTCCACTCTTACCCTAACCTCTATGTTGCCTTCATTTGCGCCTACCTGTCTATTTACCTTCTGCCGTGAGAAGGTTGATTCACAGGAGAACACGGAATGCCAGAAACTCAGAACGTAGTGAGGCTGTAGCTCTTCCTAGGAAAGCATCACGAGGGACTTGAGTCCCCGTCAATCTATGATAGAATTTAATTGCAATTAGGAATAACCTTCTACACGAAGAAATAGTTTATTCAGGAGAAACCCCAGATTGATCTCGTCTCAGTACAGTCGTAGCGTGGATCAAGCAGCAATGGTAGACGATCGAGCTTACCGTATTGTGGCAAGCGTGATGGACTCCGAAAGTATTAAAAAAGAAAAGTAAGCCCCATTGGAATACCTCTGGTACTGGTACTTGTTCTGATCGTGTAGAGGCGACTGGACTATGAGTGAACCCCCAGTTTTGGGCTTATTCAACAATAGAGCGTTGCCATGACTCGCTGAGAGTGTCAAAAATGCCGATATTGATGAATTATCAGTCAAAAGCTCTCCTGGCGATCTCTCCTAGTCTGACATCCCATTGATGAACGGAAGCGTCGATATTTTAAGCTGTTTTGAGGGGTTAAAACAGAGAATTAAGAATCTCCAACAATCCCCACCAATCCCCGCTAGATTCGCTACTCCGAATGCTGTGGCGACGGGAGTACGTGAATAAACATGGCTTGATTCTAATGAGGAAGAAGGAAAATAATTATCACACATTCCCGACTCTAATCCCAGTTCAAAAAATAATGCAACTGTAGGCCCGTGATCCAAACTGATATCCAGTCAATCAGTTCCCATCTAAAATCTAAAATCTAAAATCTAAAATCTAAAATCTAAAATCTAAAATGGTAGAAGCCGGAGGCTTTACCCAAAGAGGGGATATTATAAGTCCAGGACGCACGGGTAGTCAGAAACCCGGTTTTTTCATAGCAATAGTTCGTTATAGCCGGCCGAAAGGAGCAAAAACCGGGTTGCGAGGTGCCGTCCCTGCGTCCTGGATTGTACTAGAAACCTGCTACCTGAGAATCTTGAGACTCTCACCAGTGTCAGGTCTAGTTATAAAAAACAACTAAACTGTCTGTGTGTAGTAGTCTAAATGATGGTACTGGATGCTTCTAGGCATCTGTAAACCCTCTCACAGCTAGTGGCTCAAGGATATACATACGGGTTTTGCAGGGTTCCCGGCTGATGGCGCTAAAAACTCTGCATTTTTGACGGGGAATGTAGTCCCCGTCTCGTGTTCCTCTTTGGACTAAAGTCACAAAGTTTCTATACTTCCCATATTTATTTATGAAAACCGTTCTGATTGTAGAGGACGATTTGGTTAATGCTCGGGTTTTTTCCAAAATTCTGACTAAGCGGGGGGGCTTAGCCGTGAAGCACACGGAAAATGTTGAAGAGGTGATGCAGATTGCGGCCAACGGCGAAGCTGATTTGATTTTAATGGATGTGTCTCTTTCCCGCAGCGTCTACCAAGGCAAATCTGTTGACGGCATTAAGATTACTCAACTGCTCAAAGCTGACCCGCAAACGGCATCGCTGCCGATTATTTTGGTGACTGCTCACGCGATGGCTGGTGATAAAGAAACATTTCTGGATCAAAGCGGTGCCGACGGTTACATCTCTAAACCTGTGGTAGACCATCAAGAGTTTGTTAATCAAATCAAGGCTTTGCTGCCTGAGTGAGTGAACCATACATGAAGAAGGAAGAAGGAAGAAGGAAAAAGGAAGAAGGAAGAAAGAATTGTTTGTTTGAACCAACAAACAATTAAAACTCTAGAATTACAAAGTTTGCTTAAACTCTGAATCTTCCTTCTTCCTTCTTCCTTTCGATGTCAAGAAAGCACAATGCTATGAGTTCGGACTTGTAATTTGTGAGGAAAAATTTGAGCTTTTTATGACGAGTGACATCGGAGTGTGCGTTGCGGCGAGGAACCAAAGTATCCTCAGCGAGCGCAACGCTGTTCACTCATTCATGCAATCTCAAAACTATGATTAGTCTTCATCCTCATCGAAGTCAAAACCGATATCATCATCATCATCGTCAACATCCGGTCCCAAGGCATCATCCTCAGTCTCAGCGACAAAATCGTCCTCATCAACCTCAACTTCTTCAAAATCCTCATCAGGCTCAAGATCAGACGGGCGCCCGATCTCAAAACCGCTCTCGATCGTATAAGCGCGACGCGCAGAACGGTCATCAAGCACCACATCCTCCTGCAAATCGTGGATGTCGTCATCAAACACAGCACCATCAAAACCCGCATCCTGCACCCCAGCATCCTCATAGGCATTGAAGCCAGTACCCGCAGGAATCAGACGGCCGATAATCACATTTTCCTTGAGCCCGCGCAGCCAGTCAGACTTACCTTCGATCGCAGCCTCAGTCAACACCCGCGTAGTCTCCTGGAACGAAGCAGCAGAAATAAAGCTATCAGTATTCAGCGAAGCCTTAGTAATCCCCAGCAACACCGGAGTATAATCCGCCGGCGCCCCACCAGTAATTGACATCGCCTCATTCACCTGCTCAACCTGCCGCAATTCTACCAACTCACCGGGGAGCATAGTAGTATCGCCCCCATCCTCCATCCTGACTTTGTTGGTCATCTGGCGCACAATCACCTCGATGTGCTTGTCGGAAATATCCACGCCCTGAGACTGATAAACCGACTGCACCTCATTCACCAAAAACGTCTGCACCTGTTGGAAACTCTCCAAAGCAGCCTCAAAAGTAGACTGCCGCTCCTTGAGCACGTGGAAGAACACCTCCAGAATTTCGTGAGGGTTAGCAGGCCCGTCGGTCAAAGCTTCGGCGACGCCTACCCGCTGTCCGTCGGAAACGATCGGGTTTTGACCAGGCAACAAAGGATACTCCTCAATCCGGCCATCATCCTCAATCACCGCCAGTTCCACAACATCGTCATCCGTAACCACACGAGCCGTCCCCGGCCGCTTGGCTAAAATACAAGCTTCCTTCGGCTTCCGCCCTTCAAGAAGTTCCTCAATCCGTGGCAAACCTTGAATGATATCCCCAGTCTTTGCGCGCTCAAACACCAGAATCACCAAATTGTCACCCCGCTGCACCAAGTCGCCATCGTCTACGTGCAGCACCGCACCGGCCGAAACCCGGTAAGGACGCGCCACTCTGAGCAAGAGTTTCGCTGGTTCTGTCTCCGACGCAGGTACAACCTTCACAACTTGGCCGGACTCTTCGAGAACAACCCCCGGAGCTATTTCAGTACCAGCCACCAGCAGTTGACCCGGACTCACATCCGGCGTACCTGCCACAGAGATCGAAATAGAATCCGCATCTCGCATCACCAACAGTCGGCGCACTGGTTCGCCATGCCCCTCACGGATGCCTCGAACGATACCCGCTTCTTTGCAGAGAATCTCTGTGCGGGCGACTACTGCCCCAGGCGCGATCGACTGCCCATCTTCGACCAACAGCCGGGTGTGGGTGCTGCCTTGAGTCGGATCGGCAGACACGTCCCGCCGAATCACCAGCGATTCCAAAATCACTAACTGCAAGCGGAAAGTCTTGGAAGCTGGGGGGGCCCCATCAGCCACAGCCATCGCCAACTCTTGCGACTCCGTACCGTCTTCAGCCGATCCCCAAGCCGGGCCCGAACCGTCTGCCCCAAAAGCCATAGCATCATCCTCATCCGGCAGCAGCTCGATATCCGCCGCCAGTTGCGGAGCTCCAGAACCAATTTCCAAAATAAGCTGAGTCCGTAGCAGTTCCAATCCCTCGACAGATTTGACGCGCTCTCCATCCTTATAAGGAAGTCGCTGCACCGCTTTCAAAGAGATGGACTCATTGAGCGCCGTTTGAGAAGGCACAGGTGGCTTGTCAGGCACCGGAAACTCCACCACAGGCCGCAGCAGCAAAGCCGGGCCTTCGGGAGTTTCGATATACTCTGCATAGCCCAACTCTTCGGCAACCAAGCCAGGGAAAATTTCTTGACCGGCGTTGACGATTTGACCTTCCCCAAATGTTAGCGGCGGGCGGTCAACTACATGGAGTGTGCCCGGTTTGATCACAATTTCCCGGAGGATGTCATTTTTCTGAGTGATTTCCACTGCCCCGCTGGTTTGGCAGAAAATATCCTTAACGACTTCTGTACCGGCCTCAACGTACTGGCCGTCTTCTACCAGCAGCAGAGAAATATCCTTATTGACCTCATGGCACTCTTCCGGTATCCAGAGCAGAGTGCCGCCTTTGACCACTTCGTAGCCAAGTTTAGCTTTGCCGCGTTTGTGGACTTCCACGCCGCCGTACTTGACAATGCCCCCTGTAGCTGTGCGGTAGCTGTCGTCGAGCAGTTCGGCGACGACTTCCCCGTTGATCACTTTGCTCCCAGGAGCCGTCTTCAGGGAAAACCGCTGCTTAGAAGATGTTTCGATCGTGTAGTGGTCGCGGCCGCCTGCACTTTCAGCCCGCACGACTGCTTGGTCGAGCAGGACTTGGGCGGTGATAATTTCGATTTCTCTGGGGTCAGCGATGCGGACTACGCCACCGTGTTCGGAGACGAGTTTAGTTTCGGCAATCACGCTTTCGGCCGGAATGCGATCGCCATTTTTCACTGCCGGTTCGGCGCCTGGGGGCAAGTTGTAGACCTCTCCTGAGAGAATCCAAATCAGCCCGCCTTTGCTGGCTGTGCGGGTGGTGTTCCCTTGGCGGTCGGTTTTTTCTTCAGGCACCAAATCAGCAAATTTGGCTTCTCCGGCTAAGTCGGAAGCCACGTCTGTAGTCACTTTTTCCGTAGTTTTGCGGGCGGCGCGACCGAGGATCGGCACTTCTGCCAAAACTTGACCGGGAATGGCGCGCTGTCCGTCTTTGACCATCAGAGTAGAACCCTGGACGATCGCCAATTCGATTTTCAGTTTTTGATTTTTAGCGCCGGATTTCCCTTCTTCAAATCCGTCGCCCTCAAATACAAGTTTGCCGTTGTTTTCTGCCACCAGTGCTTCTTCGCCGTGTCTGGTGCGGAAGGAACGAGTACGCAAGTTCTTGAATTTCACTACGCCCGGGAAGGGTGCGCGTTCCTGTTTCGCGACTTCTCCGGTGAATACGCCGCCGGTGTGGAAGGTACGCATGGTGAGCTGGGTTCCCGGTTCCCCGATCGACTGAGCTGCAATAATCCCGATCGCTTCTCCCATGTCCACCATTTTCAAGTGGGCGAGACTCCAGCCGTAGCAGTGCTGACAAACTGATCGGGTAGATTCACAAGTCAGGGGCGATCGTAAATACACCTCTGCCACCCCAGCGTTACCAATTTCCGTCGCCAACTCCTCGGTAATTGGCTGATTTCGGACGGCTTTTTCGCTGCCGTAAGACACGATTTCCCCGGTTTTGGGGTGCACCACATCTTTGGCGAACACCCGCCCTAGCAGCCTGTCCTTGAGGGGAATCAGCACTGTTGCTCCGTCCGTCATCGGCCGTACTCGAATTCCCCGCTGAGTGCCGCAGTCCACTTCCCGCACAATTACGTCTTGGGACACGTCCACCAAACGGCGAGTCAAATAGCCAGAGTCTGCCGTCCGCAAAGCTGTATCTACCAAGCCTTTGCGCGCGCCGTAGGAAGAGATGATGTATTCGGTGACGGTGAGTCCTTCGCGGAAGTTGGTTTTAATGGGCAAGTCGATGATTTCGCCTTGGGGGTCAGCCATCAATCCGCGCATTCCGACTAGCTGCCGCACTTGAGAAATGTTTCCCCGCGCCCCGGAGAATGCCATCATGTAGACCGAGTTTAGGGGGTCTGTGGCTCGGAAGTTTTTGACTACTTCGTCTTTAAGGTCTTCTGAGGTGCTGTTCCAGGTATCGATTACTTTTTGGAAGCGTTCGACTTCGGTGATTTCACCTCTGGTGTATTTTTGTTCGGTGATGCGGATTTCTTCTTCGGCTGCATCGAGGAGCGATCGTTTTGACGGGGGCACTTGTAAATCGTCTACGCTAATCGAAACTCCCGCTCGTGTCGCAAAGCGGAAACCCAAGTCTTTGAGTTTATCGGCCATTTGCGCTGTACGGGCCGTTCCGTAGTGCATGAAAGACCAAGAGATTAATTTTTTGAGCTGACCTTTGTCAACAACTCGATTGCGAAAAACAATTTCCTTATTTTCTGTCATTTTTCTGAGTAGTGGTAATTGGTAACTTTTACTGCCGTTCGACTTCGGCTCCCCTGAGCGAAGCCCAAGGTTTCAGAACGTAGCCGAAGTATTGATAATTGGTAAGTGGTAAGTGGTAATTGATAAGTACAGCGGCGGGAAAAAACAACGAGGCTTGTGTAGGGGCTGGTTTAGCGTATAAGGAACCGAGCTAAGCTAGGAGATGAATGCACTCACCTGCCCTTCCCATAATAAAGTTTATTTGCACCTACCTACTTAATTGGTAATTGGTAACTTTTACTGCCCTTAGACTTTGCTCAGTCACCACGTCGCTGAAGTATTTGTAAGAAGTAATGGGTGAATTTTCCGGTTTCAATCACTATTATTTGTTAGCGATTATTTCTCAGTTATTACCCATTACCTCTTACCCATTACCTCTTACCCCTTACTCCTTTCTAATTGTTAATTACCGATTCAATGGTTTGGTGATAGATAATCCGGCCCGGAGTAGTGCGAATGAACTGATTGAGTACCTTGCCCTCTCCGTCTTCCCGAACCCGGCGGAACTTGTATTCTTTCGTCACGATACCGTCGGTAGAGCGTTCCACCTTCAGGGGCTCTCCCTCTGATTCTGCGTTTTCTATAGCGCCTTGAAACCTCACCCACACATAAGAGTGCAAGTCAACGATTCCTTGTTCGTAAGCTACAACCGCGTCGGTAAGGTTGGAAAAATAGTGACCGGCTCCTTTTTGAGCGTCAGGATTTTCGGCTGTCAAGTAATAGCAACCGAGCACCATATCTTGAGAAGGAGTAACGATCGGTCTTCCGGTTGCCGGCGACATAATGTTGTTAGAAGCCAGCATCAGCAAGCGCGCTTCCGCCTGAGATTCCAGAGACAAAGGAACGTGCACGGCCATTTGGTCGCCGTCAAAGTCAGCGTTAAAAGCCGGACAGACTAGCGGGTGAAGTTGAATCGCCCTCCCGTCCACCAAAATCGGCTCAAAGGCTTGAATCCCCAAACGGTGGAGGGTCGGCGCGCGGTTTAGCATTACCGGGTGTCCTTCAATCACCTCCTGAAGCACGTCCCAAACACTGGGATCGTTGCGCTGGATCAGTTTTTTGGCAGCTTTGATGTTATTGACCAATCCTTGGCGGATCAGACGGTGGATGACGAAAGGCTGGAAAAGTTCGATCGCCATTTCCCTCGGCAAACCGCACTGATGAATTTTCAGTTTCGGCCCCACCACAATCACCGAACGCCCGGAGTAATCAACCCGTTTCCCCAGCAAGTTTTGCCGGAAGCGACCTTGTTTCCCTTCAATGATGTCCGACAGCGACTTCAGCGGGCGGTTGTTTGCCCCCACCACTGTCCGGCCCCGGCGACCGTTGTCAATCAGCGCATCCACGGCTTCTTGCAGCATCCGCTTTTCGTTGCGGATGATAATCTCCGGCGCCAGAATTTCTTGGAGTCTCGCCAAGCGGTTGTTGCGGTTGATTACTCTCCGGTAAAGGTCGTTGAGGTCGCTCGTTGCAAAACGCCCGCCGTCTAGCTGTACCATCGGCCGCAAGTCGGGGGGAATCACCGGAATCACATTGAGCACCATCCAATCGGGTTGAGATCCCGTAGCGATGAAGTTGTCAATTACCCGCAAGCGTTTAATTAACTTCGCCCGTTTTTGACCTTTAGCATTGGCAATATCTTCCCGCAACTTTTCCGCTTCACTTTCTAGGGGAATATTTTGCAGCAAAACTTGCAAAGCTTCAGCACCAATCCCCACTTCTACACCTGTGAGTGTGGAATCTTCGCTGTAAAGTTCGTCTTCTATTTCCAACCAAGCATCTTCCGTGAGCAATTGCTTGTATTGCAGTTTTTCGGCATTACCGGGATTGAGAACAACATAGGCATTGAAATAGACGATTTGTTCGACATCTCGCAGCGGCATATCTAACAGAATTGCCATGTAACTCGGAATGCCTTTGAGATACCAAACATGAGCTACTGGAGCTGCTAATTTGATAAATCCCATCCGATGCCGGCGGACGCGAGATTCAGTGACTTCTACACCGCATCTTTCGCAAACAATGCCTCTATGGCGAACTCGTTTGTACTTTCCACAATGACATTCCCAATCTTTTGCAGGACCAAAAATGCGCTCGCAAAACAAGCCATCCATTTCAGGTTTTAACGTCCTATAATTAATTGTTTCTGGTTTTGTCACCTCGCCAGTTATCTGACCGTTGGGTAAAGTTCTCTCTCCCCACTGTCGAATTCTTTCTGGTGAAGCTAACCCGATCTTGACGTAATCAAAGCGTTGTTCTATTTTAGCCATTCTTGACTCCAATTGATAATTTACAGTCGATTATTTGTGGTTGTTTATCTTTTTTGTTGGCTTGTTTTACGGCTTAAATCAATGTTATACTCCTCTATATGTGACCTGATTTTTAATATCAGAGATGACACTTGACGATACTCCAAAGTCATCAGCGATTTTAGAGATTGATTCTCTAGCTCTAATTCTTTTTCGTACCTCAAGAGCTTGCTCGAAAGTCAATTTGCGATCGAGATATCCACCCCTGCGAGGAACTGGAACCTCTTCGCCTGCTTTTTTCCAAGTGACGTGATACTTAATATCGTGTATGGTTTTGCGACCGACACTGTATTCCTGTGCTACATCCTTCATCCTCTCTCCTGCTGCTAGCTTTTGTCGAATTTCTCGCACCTTTTCCCAATCTAATTTGGCATTGGAAAGAGGATGACTTTTGCCTTGAGTGCGTCCTTTCTTAGAAGCATCTAACAAATTTTGAGTGCGAGTACCAGCCCAAAGGTGTTCTGGATTGATGCAACTGGGATTGTCGCAGGTATGACAAGCATCCATCGAAGTCGGAAGTTCATATCCTAATTTCTCGGCTAAAACAGCACGGGTAACTGATTTTAATTTCCCATTTTTCCAGTATCTGCCATAACCTTGGCCATCCTTTCCACCTTGGAAAATGATGCAGCCGCTGTCTTGAATTTCTCCTAAAAAATTGGGTGAAACTGTAGTGAAGTTATCGGGAATATTGGTCTGAAGTATCTTAGTAATAGTTTCATGTTGTACTCCATACTCTTTTGCTAGGTGGTTCTTGATGGTTCCAGATAAATATTTAGTCTGAATTTCCCGTAGTTGTGCGATCGACAATATGCCAATACCGGGAATACTTTTGCGTCTGGGAGTTTTGCGAGCCCGCCCAATCATCTGCCCGGTATTCTCAGCAGCAGTACCTACTACCAGATGTGCCGGGTTGATGCAGCTTCGATTGTCGCAGGTATGGCAACCAAAATAACCGGAACCGAGGAACCCTGCTATTTTCGATTCGAGGACTAAACGGTGGACTAATACTGTTTTGCCATCGATCCACTTGCGCCCGTAACCGTTGCCAAACTTGCTCCCTTGCCAATTAATACAGCCCGTCGCCCGGTCAACTTCTCCTTGAATTCCTGGGACAACTGTTACAATATTCATGTTCAGCGTCTCTCCTGTTTAGAGCGTTGATTCGCCTCAACAGTGTTCGTACCACTGCTGAGGCATTTTAATTTGAGATTGTCGATTAAAGATTAAAGAATTGAATCCAATCAAAAAATCTTTAATCTTTAATCTTGAATGCCTAATCCTCGTCAAGTTCGTCACGAGAAAGCGATTCGTAAGTAGGCCGGGAGGGCGATCGCTTGCCCCCAGCATCTGCCATCAAATCCACCTCAACGTGCTCGCTGCCCTCGTCGGACGTATTCACCTTGTGCACGGCAATATCCAAGCACAAAGACTGCAACTCCCGCATCAGCACCTTGAAAGATTCCGGCGTACCGGGGCGCGGAATAGCTTTGCCTTTGACGATCGCATTCAGCGCTTCATTCCGTCCTTGCATATCGTCCGACTTGACAGTCAGCAACTCTTGCAAAGTATAAGCTGCACCGAACGCTTCCAGAGCCCAGACTTCCATTTCTCCGAACCGCTGACCCCCCTGCTGCGCTTTGCCGCCCAAAGGCTGCTGCGTTACCAGCGAGTAAGGGCCTGTGCTACGGGCGTGGATCTTATCGTCTACCAAGTGAACCAGCTTCAGCATATAGGCGATGCCGACTGTGATGGGGCGATCAAACGGTTCCCCAGTTCGGCCATCGTAGACAATCGTCTTGCCGGGGTGCTTTTCATTAAACACCCAAGGCTTGCCGGTTTTTTCCCTGGCTTCCTGCAGCTTGCCGTGTACGGTTTCCCGCGACTTTTCAGCGCCGTGCATTTCATCAAAAGGCACCATCTTGAACCGCATCGACAGATTTTCGCCGGCCCATCCCAGCAAGCACTCAAAAATCTGACCCACGTTCATCCGCGACGGCACGCCCAATGGGTTTAGCACTATGTCAACGGGAGTCCCGTCGGGCAAATAAGGCATATCCTCCATCGGCAGAATCCGGGACACAATACCCTTATTCCCGTGGCGCCCGGCCATTTTGTCGCCGACTTGAATCTTCCGCTTTTGAGCTACATAGACGCGGACGACCATGTTGGCGCCGGGCGGCAGTTCGTCGCCCTGTTCACGAGTAAACACCCGCACATCCACCACGCGACCTTTTTCGCCGTTAGGGACGCGGAGGGAATTGTCGCGCACGTCGCGGGCTTTTTCGCCGAAGATTGCCCTCAGCAGTTTTTCTTCCGGCGGTTGGTCGGATTCGCCTTTGGGGGTGACTTTGCCGACTAGGATGTCGCTGGCTTCTACCCAGGCACCTTTGCGGATAATTCCTTGTTCGTCTAGCTGGCGCAGCGCGTCTTCGCCGACGTTAGGAATTTCGCGAGTGATTTCTTCTGGGCCGAGTTTGGTTTGGCGGGCTTCGATTTCGTATTTTTCAATGTGGATCGAAGTGTAGACATCTTCGTACACCAAACGCTCGCTAATTAGCATCGCGTCTTCGTAGTTGTAGCCTTCCCAAGGCATATAAGCTACGAGGATATTGTGACCCAGAGCGAGTTCTGCCCCTTCGGTGGAGGAACCGTCAGCGAGAACTTGACCTGCTACGACTCGATCGCCCTCATAAATCAGCGGACGCTGGTTTAAACAAGTATCTTGGTTAGAACGCTGATATTTTTGCAGTTCGTGTTCGATGCAGCCAGCATATTTTTGCTTCCAAACCGAGGGCTGTTTGACTTTGAGATCGTCGTATTCCTTAATCAGGAAATGTTCTTCGCTGGAATTCGATTCGGCATCTACAGCCAGGGGTTTGACAATAATCCGGGTAGCGTCGATGTAAATCACCTCGCCGTCAATCCGGGAAACCACAACCATCCCCGAATCTCGCGCCGCCTGAGCTTCCAATCCCGTACCGACTAGCGGCCGTTCTGGTTTCAGTAGCGGCACAGCTTGCCGCTGCATATTCGATCCCATCAGAGCTCGGTTGGCGTCGTCGTGTTCCAAGAACGGAATCAGCGATGTCGCTACGGAGACGATTTGCACGGGCGAAATCGCCATGTAGTCCACCTGCATCGGCGTGGTGGTAGTAAATTCTTGGCGGTAGCGGACGGCTACGGTTTCGCCCAAGAGGTTGTTGTTTTCGTCGAGGCTGATGTCTCCGGGGGCGACGCGCAAATCGTCTTCTTCGTCGGCTGTCATGTAAACAGGCGCTTTGTCGCGCAGCACCCGTCCTTTTTCTACTGGATAAAAAGGAGTTTCGATGAAGCCGTAGGGGTTGACGCGGGCGTGGGTTGCCAAGGAACCGATCAGACCGGCGTTAGGGCCTTCTGGTGTTTCGATCGGGCAAATCCGGCCGTAGTGGGACGGGTGAATGTCCCGCACTGCAAACCCGGCGCGTTCCCGAGTCAGACCTCCTGGGCCCAAGGCGGAAAGCCGACGTTTGTGAGTCAGTTCTGCCAGAGGGTTGGTTTGATCCATGAACTGCGATAGCTGGGAGGAACCGAAGAATTCCTTGATTGCTGCTACCAGCGGTTTGGGGTTGACCAGAGAAGCGGGGCTGAGGGAGTCGGCATCCGAGACGGTCATTCTTTCGCGGATAATCCGCTCTAAGCGGTTGAGTCCGACGCGCACTTGGTTTTGCAGCAGTTCTCCGACACTGCGGACGCGACGGTTGCCTAAGTGATCGATGTCGTCGGTGGACCCGATGTCGAATTCGAGGTTAATTAAGTAGTCTATCGCCGTCAAGATATCTTGCGATGTCAGCACCCGCATTGTGTCGGGGACTGTCAAGCGCAATTTTTTATTGAGTTTGTAGCGGCCGACTCTGCCCAAGTCGTAGCGTTTGGGGTCGAAGAAGCGGGAGTGGAGGAGCTGTTCGCCCCCGGCTACGGTGGGGGGTTCGCCGGGACGGAGTTTGCGGTAGAGCTCCATCAAAGCTTCTTCTTCGCCGAATTGTCCTTCTTTCTCGATCGTTTTTTGGAAGTATTCCGGGTGGCGCAGGGAGTCGTAGATTTCGCCGTCTGTGAGTCCCAATGCTTTGAGTAGCACCTGGGCCGATAGTTTGCGGGTTTTGTCGATTCTGACCCAGACTAAATCGTTTTTGTCTGTTTCAAATTTCAGCCATGCGCCTCGGTTAGGGATGAGGGAGGCGTTATAGGAACGGCGACCGTTTTTGTCGGTTTCCGATTTGTAGTAGACGCCTGGGGAACGCACGATTTGGTTGACAATCACCCGTTCCGCGCCGTTGATGATGAAAGTGCCGCGCTCGGTCATCAAGGGCAAATCGCCGATGAAGACTTCTTGTTCTTTGATTTCCCCTGTTTCTTTGTTAATCAGGCGGGTGGGTACGTACATTTGCACCGAGTAGGTGCTGTCCCTGCGCTTGGCTTCGTCCACGTCGTATTTCGGGCGCTTGAGTTTGAAGTCTTTGCCCATGAAGTGGAGTTCCAGCTTTCCCGTGTAGTCTGTAATCGGGGAGAAGCTGTCGAGTTCTTCGATCAGTCCGGCTTCTAGGAACCAGCGAAAACTTGCCCGCTGGATTTCGATTAAATCGGGCAAGGTGAAGGCGAATTCTGTGTAATCTTTAGTGGTCATGGGGGTCCTTTTTCCGCAGTGGCTCTAGCTTTTTACATGGCGCCAAGGCTGGGCTTTTTTACCTTGTTGCGTTTTTTTGATTGATTGTGTGAGAGAATTTATATGATGTTTTCGATCGCCTACCAACTGCTGCAACGGTTATTTTTGCGGGTTGCTCGCAGTATTTTTGTGCGGATTTTAGTTTCGATCGAGATGCTTTTATCTCTGATCTCGTGGTATCCCAGGGTGAATTCCCTACACTTTTGACTCCTAAAATTGACTTGACAGCTATTGCCAAATTGCTGAGGTTCCAAGTTTCTTCTGATGTGTAAGTTTGAGTGTGTAAGTTTGAGGTATTGCCTGAAGTTTTGACCGATCCCGAAGTTTAGCGTACTCGCGTTGTGTTGGTAGTTCCTGGGCGACATCGCAGTCGCGGATACTAAGCCAACGCCCGATCGGTCGGTTCTTTTTATTATAGGACGCAAATCCGATCGCAACAGGCAACGCCAAAAGAATCTCCAATAAAGGATGAATCCGGTTTTTCTGGCTGGATAGAAATGGGATTGTCCTGAGCGCTGGCTCCTAAATCGACCTGTTTTCCTCGTTTCTCTGTTCTGCTATAACTAAACTGAAAAGCCGAATAGCTGACAGGCATTTTCGGTTGTCTGCTGGGACAAAGTTAAGAGAGAAACTCCTCTCAATTTAGCAACTTGCTCGGCTACGTAGTAGACATAGGCTGGTTCGTTGCGTTTTCCCCGCTGGGGTACGGGGGCTAGAAAAGGGCAATCTGTCTCGACTAGGATGCGATCGCTATTTACCATACAAGCTGATTCTTGTATTTGCAAGGCTTTTTTAAAGGTGACTGTTCCGCTAAAACTAATGTAGAAACCTAGGTCTAAAAACCACTGGGTTTCTTCGGGTGTGCCTCCCCAGCAGTGCATAACGCCGCGCACTGGCCCGCGTGTTTGCCAAAAGTTCCTCAGCATTTCGGCCATTGGGGCGGCGGCGTCGCGACAGTGGATAATGACTGGTTTGTCAAGTTCCTGGGCGATTGAAAGCTGTGCCTCAAACACTTTAAACTGGTGTTCTCGATCGTCAGCTTTATAAAAGTCCAGTCCGGTTTCGCCGATCGCTACTACCCTAGAGTCCGAACTTGCTAATTCCCTAATCTGGCTCGCAGTCTGGTCTTTCCACTTGTCCGCATCTAGGGGGTGAAGTCCAACCGCAAACGAGACTTCTGAAAACTGATTGGCGATTGCTTGAATGCCGGCAAACTCTTCTGGCTCTACACAAGAATGAACCAGCCGAACTACACCAGCTTCGCGCCAGCGTTCTCGAATGGCTTCTAACTCAGATTTGTAGGTCTCAAAGTTGATATGAACGTGAGTGTCGATGAGCTGCATGGGGGAAGCAGATTAGAGGTGATACGGGAGAGTCCTGGTGGGATAGTGCGAGGGGGGAGTGAGAGAGTCTGCCAGTGGGAGTGGGAGAGAGTGTGTGGGAAAAATCTTCCGTTTTCTTTCTTCCTTCTTCCTGCTTCACGCTGGACTTCTTCACGCTTGACTTATTCCCTCAACATCCATCCCTTCAATCTTGTACACTGCTTCGTTGCCGAACTTTCTGCTTCCTTAAGATGCTACCGATACTTCGTGCGGCTTGAGGGTTCTTGCCAAGCGGGACTTTTTGCGAGCGCCGTTGTTGCGGTGGAGTACACCTTTTTTGACAGCTTTGTCAATTTTGCTGTAGGCCTCAGACATTCGCTGCTGAACTTCTTGCATTAATTCCGGGCTCGGAGCTGCGGCGTACTTGTCTACGGCAGCGAAATATTTCTTCATCAAAGTTTTGACCGCTGACTTGTAAGATTTGTTGTACAAGCGGTTACGTTCGGCGATTTTGACTCGTTTGACGGCGGACTTAATATTTGCCATAGTTCAGTTGCTGGAAGTAGGTATTCATTGATACACCCTAGTCTCAAGACAGTCTCAAGACACGGGGATTTTGAAGGACAACCTTTTCGGGAGCAATCCGCAAAAAGCTTGATTTTTAAGGGCGGAGTGAGACAGCCACTCTCCATTTGCTCAGATTGAGCTGAGTCTGTGGCTACTTTTTGGCGACGCCCGCGCAATAATTTTTTATTGACTCATTTAACTGCCTGTTATTTACCCCTGAAAATACCCAAAGGTATGACACGGATGTTAAGGAGGCGTTTTGCGGTGTTTCCACCGTCACGAGTTAAAGTCACGGTTTCTTGCGCGCAATTTTCAAGTATACAATAATTTGGCGTTTTTTTATAAAAAAATTATCAGGTGTGGGAAAAACTAATATAGCACCTATTTTGCTTAAAATCCAATTCTCTGAAAAATCCAAGTTAAGCTATAACAAAGAATACGGGTGATTTGGGCTTCGGCAAGAAGCACTTACCGAAGGTAGAAGGTAAAAAGCTGAAGGTAGAAGGTAGAAAGTAGAAGACAGCCGGATCTGAAGGTAGAAGCTAGAAGGCAGAATCAAAATTCTCCCGCTCGAACACTCTCCCTCTCGGATATTATCGGGGTCGGACACTCTCCCCCTCTGCGTTCCCACCCTCTTCCTCCGCACCCGTTTCTCTGGCGGGCAATTCAAGAGAGAAGGTCGTGACTTGTCCTCAGTGTTGCAAAATCCTCGACAGAGATTTAAATGCTGCACTGAAGCCTTGGAAAATGCCGCAACTCTCGCGGTTTAAGCTTGTGGACTGGTGGTGGCCTACTTCTCTAGGAGAACCCCACAAAAATCCCCAATTGTCAAGCAAATGTTAGTGAAGTTATAGACGGCATTCCTAATCTCCATGCTGCGAATCATTACTCAGTGGGTTGAGGCACAAGCTGAACTGCGACGGATCTGCGATCGCACCCATGACGAACTTGTCGTTCACAAAGAAGCCACCGTGCGGGAGGTGCTGCAAGCTGTAAGGCGCAGAGGCGATCAGGCTGTGCTGCACTACACTGCTGAATTTGACCGCATGACCCTAAATGTGGAAGATTTACGGGTCAGCGGTGCCGAATTGGATGCTGCTTACCAGCAGGTGTCGAAAGAATTATTAAATGCCATCCGGCTGGCTTGCAAACAGGTAGAGGCGTTTCACCGACAGCGCGTACCCAAGTCTTGGGTGCAGTTTGGTGATGACGAGATTGTTTTGGGCAAGCGCTACACGCCGGTCGATCGAGCGGGAATCTACATTCCTGGCGGTCAGGCGTCCTATCCGAGCTCGGTGATCATGAATGCGGTTCCTGCGAAGGTCGCCAAGGTGCCGAGACTGGTGATGTGTACTCCCCCCGGACAGGAGAAGAAAATGAATCCTGCGGTGCTGGTAGCGGCTCAGGAAGCGGGAGTTGATGAGATTTATCGGGTAGGCGGGGCGCAGGCGATCGCGGCTTTGGCCTACGGTACGGAAACTATTCCGAAGGTGGATTTAATTACTGGGCCGGGGAATATTTACGTCACCCTAGCTAAAAAGCTTGTTTACGGGACTGTGGGGATCGATTCTCTGGCTGGTCCGTCGGAGGTGCTGATTATTGCGGATGGTTCGGCGAATCCCGTGCACGTGGCTGCCGATATGTTGGCTCAAGCTGAACACGATTCGATGGCGTCGGCAATTTTGCTGACGGCGGATTCGGTGCTGGCTAGGAAGGTGGTGGCTGAGGTAGACAGACAGTTGGCAAATCACCCGCGCCGAACTTTAACAGAAAAGGCGATCGCCAACTACGGTTTAGTCGTAGTAGTGGACTCGCTCAAAGCCGCGGCGGAACTCTCTAACGAGTTTGCCCCGGAACACTTGGAGTTGCAAGTTTCAGATCCCTGGGCTTTGCTCGAGCAAATTCGCCACGCTGGGGCGATTTTCTTGGGCTGCTCGACGCCGGAAGCTGTAGGTGATTATTTGGCTGGCCCGAATCATACTTTGCCGACTTCTGGGGCTCCGCGCTATGCGTCGCCGCTGGGTGTCGAAACTTTTATGAAGCATTCGAGTTTGATTCAATATTCGCCGGCTGCACTTAAGAAGGTGAGTAGGGCGATTAATGTTTTGGCGGAAGCAGAGGGGCTTCCTTCTCACGCTGATTCGGTGCGGCTGCGGACTGAAAATGAGGGAAAGGGTGAGTTTTAGATGGTAGATTTAAGTAGATGATCGGCAAAATACATAGGTAGTCAAAAGCGAGTGAAATGCAATGAAAGGAAGCAATTCTCTTGCGATTATGGTAGCTTTACATTCTGTGACAAGCGGTCCAGTTTATTTGTACCTACCTACTTACGCACTGCGGGCTTAAAAAACCCGGTTTCTTCAAGAATCTTGCTTAAATGACGCAATTATGTTAAGAAACCGGGTTTCAGGGTAGGTAATAATGATGTTGGTGGGAAGCGCGAAATTGTGGACAGTAGGCGACAGTCAACGAAATATTTAAAGTCTAAATATCTGAGATTTAAAGGTGCATGGTATTGAATACTGTTTTGGTAGCGATCGACAATTCAGAGCTTGCAGAACGGGTTTTGCAAGTTGTAGGACAATTTCAGCTAGAACCGACAGCAAAGGTGATTCTAGTTCATGTTGTCAGTTCTGGTATGTCGGATTTTGACGCGGTTGTCGATCGACCTCACGCTCAGGGAGATGAGATTGCTTACCGAGAGGTGGAGAAGTTGCTGCAATCTTATCAGGAAAAGTTGCCTTGCCAGAGCGAATTGGAGATTGTTTCGGGACAACCTGCAGAAGAAATTGTCCGTTTGGCTAATATTTATAAGGCGGATTTAATTGCGATCGGCTGTCGGGGTTTGACTGGTTTAAAACGGATTTTGGAGGGTTCGGTGAGTGCTGAGGTTGTGGCTGAGGCTCCTTGTTCGGTGTTGGTGGTGCGCGCCAAATGACCGGGAAAACCCCATAACCGCTGCAATCAGTAGAGTAGATATCAACCAAATTGCTGCAATCCCTTACTGTGCAAATTCTCCTCGATGTGCTGCATTTCCTTCATATCCTCACCCGCAACTATCCCGTAAATTTCCGTGTAGATTTTTCCGTATTTAACCTTCTCTAAAGCTGACAAGATTATCAAGTCCTTGCGATCGAGCTCTGGTTTCAGCGTGACAAGAATGGATTCCAAAGTCCCATCCATCCGCCAGTTACTGGAATATTGAGCCACCTCCTTTCCCAGCCCCAGTAAGGTATGGCGCTGCACACAAAGCGGAGTGGAGCCATTAACTCGGAAATTGGCATCTATGGCATACAACTCTCCCTCCGAGTCTTCCAGCACGTCGAAGCCAATAACGCCGAAATAACCCTGTTGGTGAGCATATTTACCAATAGTGGCAATCATCTCAAAAAACCTACTCATGTCGGTTTCGCGGTAGTGAATTAGTCCCCCTAAATAGCTGCCCTCTGGGGTGACAAGTTGGCTGGTAGTGCCGATGAGCGTGATATTTCCCGTTTTGCTTACATAGAACTGCACGCAATAGTTCTGCACTTCATTCTTGACGAATTCCGAGACAATAATCGTATCGAGCAACTTGATATCGAGATATTTCCTCACTTCCTGCAAGCAGTAGTTCAGATCGCTGGCGCTTTTGATAATATAAGTGCCTTCTCCAGAAAGTCCGTGGGATGTTTTAATCAAGTAGGGGAATTGCTCAGGTAACTGAATGCTTTCGAGATTGACTTCGTGCAGATTGTAGGTTTGGTATTTCGGACATTGCACGCCTAATTCTGCTAGCGTGGCTTTGCTGAGTAAGTGGTAGTGGATGTCAGGATGGACGGCGTGTTTTTCGGGTTTGAGATTGTCGAAGGGAAATAGAGTCAGGAGTTTGTCAAAGCGATCGCTTACGCTGAGATCTTCGAGATAAGTTGAGCAGTCTATCATCTCCATACTGCTGTAGCTGAAGCCAAAATGCTCCCGCCAATAGTCAATCAGCGAGTTCGGCGGCTGATTAATCACAATCCCTGGGATGGCATCGCCTAACACAGCCAGATTTTTCCAAGGTTCCTTCTGACCAATCTTGTCGAAAGAAGTTTTGGTGGCTTCACTGCTGCCGTCTTGAATAAAGTATTTTTTTCTGTTGGGGTAAGCAGCCCAACTGGCAGTTGCAGGGTAATTTAGGATGAACGCATAACGTCCATCTGTGATGTCTGGAGCAAACAAATCGGAAAGAGAATTACCCTGAAAGTAAGGAAAGTCGTATTTTGAGTTCATAGAAACATCCAAGTCGAGTTTTAATTGAACAGTTTTCCCGGCTACTAAGTAGCTCGACACAATTAAAAGTAGGGTGGGCAATGCCCGCCCTACAAATTGAAAAAATGTTTATTGATGTCCAGCTACTTAATACCTAGGAAACAAGATATTAGTTGCGGAAATTTAACACTCTCCAACTAGGGAGAATGCAACCTCAATAATTTCAATGATGGACGAGTTGTTTTTTCTTAGTGAACACAGCCACCTTCTCCATTCCTGAGGTTCTATAAGCACAAGCCATGTCGGTTGAGTTATGCGCCCAGCCAACCCGCCCTTGAGGGTCTATGAGGATGCACCCAGCTTCTCCTGCTACCTTAGATGCCAGAGTCTCAATTGCCTTCTGCGCTGCTTCATCTGGGTGCTTGCCGGACGCTAGAATGTCGATCGCCGTTTTAGCCAGAACTACTGGCATAATCGACTCGCCATCGCCTGTGGTCGAGCAACCGCCCTGTTCATTTTCAGCAAACAAGCCCGATCCGATAATGGCGCTGTCGCCGACGCGACCGGCGGGCTTATTCATAGTGCCGCCTGTTGAGGTACCCGCAACTAAGATGCCACTGCTGTCCAAAGCTACACAACCAACGGTATTGGGGCGGTCAATAACTTCTTTTTCCTCCTCCCACTCTTCCTGTTGCTCATCAGCGATTAAGTCTTCTTTTTTACACATCTCGGCTCCATTTTGTGCCGCAAAATGTTCTGCGTGATCCGCTACTAAAAACATGGGTTTTTTATCCATAATCTTTCGCGCCACTGAGATGGGATGCCGCACGCCTTTAACATTTGCGAGGGCTCCCCAAGCTAATGAACCGCCTTCCATCATCGCTGCGTCTAGCTCTACCTCTCCCTTGCTGTTGAGAACCGATCCAAAGCCTGCGTTAAATGTCTGGTCAGCTTCCAGAACCCGGATAGCTGCCTCAACAGCTTCTGCTGCTGTACCTCCCCTTGTGAGAACTGCCCAACCAGCTTCTGCTGCTGCGGTACAGCCTGCATTGTTGGCTGCTACCTTGTCTTCTGAGATGGTTTTTGCTCCACCGTGAACAATAATACTCAGTACCATAAATTTCCTTTTTTTTATCTTAAGCTCTACTTAAAAATTCCTTATATCAGTCGTTATATTAATCAATTTATTATAAGCAATTTTCAAGTAGTTTATTTGATGCTAGTTATATAGCCTAGCTATGTTGAATTTAGGATTCGTCTATCTTCAGATATAATTATTTTTGTCGAGATTTGTATCCCTCTCGACCTAGCTATTTACGAATTATTAATATATATGTTGCTAAAGTTATGTCAATAGTTTGATCGCATTTAGCTTCGAGTTAGTTAAGGAACTTGAAAGAGTTAGGGAATAAAGATGAGGTACAACTTAAGGGGATGCACTACACATTAACAGGCAAAATTGCTAAACGTGAAGAATGAGACTTGGAGAGAAAAGAAGTGCGATCGCGCTTCACCTCACTCTGGATCTTTCTGTTTACCCGCAAAAGACTCTCGCAGTCGCAGTAAACTAGGCGTTTGCCCCAAATTCAGCGCCAGCAGCGACACTCCCTCCAACCGAGACTGCACTCAACCGTCGCCCCAATACCACTCGTGAAAAATGAAAATGATCTCCCCTTCCAACAATGTAGCGATCGAGCTTTAGACTTTTATCATTAATCTAAATTGTGTGGCCTGTCTTTGATTTTTGTGCGGTTTCTTAAAGTAGACTGACAGCGTTCCCAATAAATTTTAGAGACGCGATCGCCCTGATTCTGACGCCAACACTCGGCAAACAGCCGGGCCGCCTCAGCTAACTTCCCTTCCGAGTAAATCGCCAAAGATTCTGCAAACAATTGCAGCATAGCTAACTTGCCCGCTTTGATTTCTGGCGTGTCAGCATCAAAAACCCGATCAAGGTCACATAACAGCCATTCCATCAATCATAGCTGACGCAATAATTGTATAAGCCTCTACCCAAGCTTTTTCAGTTTCCGGTGTCCACTCTAAACCCATCTGCGCCTTCAAGGCTTGAATGAGTGCATTAGCGACAACAGGAAAATGTTCTACTACCACGCCATATTTGGCATGAGTTGCACCTAATCCCTTAGCAAAAACATTAATTAATTTAGGTTTCCGTAAATTTTCAATAATTATTTCTAAGCTTTGCCAAAGCTTTTCTTTTTGCTGTCCCATGTTTGTATTGCTAAAAAGAGTTTTAATCTGAGAAGAATTATCAAAAAGTATTTCATAAAAGTTACTAACAAATTCATCAGATTTAGGCTTAACCAATGCTAAAGTTCTTTCTAATAGCTCGACGTTTAAAGTGATAGTTTTTTGTTCACACCAGTCAAAATAAATTTGAGCAACCTGATCCGAAGGGCAGAGGTTTAAACATTGAGCAAATAATTCTGTGGCTTGGATAAATTTCTGTTGTCGATATAAGCTTAAACCTTGATCGAATAAATCTTTTGTGGCTAATTTACCTCGCTTTGTTTCGGGCATATCTGCCTCAAAAACTTCATAAATTGTAGATAGCTGTACTTTTCCCTTAACACTAATTTGAGCAATCATCCGCATAGCATAGTTGCTAGGATTAGCTAATTTGTTAAAAGTCTGCTGTGTAATCAGTAAAGCAACACCATAATTTTTTGTTAATCCTTCCACACGAGAAGCTAAATTCACTGCATCACTAATTACCGTTGTATCCATGCGATTTTGCCCGCCCACTGTGCCTAACATTAAATTCCCAGTATTAATGCCAATGCCAATCTTAATCGGGGCATAACCAGAATTAACCCGCTCTTGATTGTATACTTGAAGTTGATGCAGCATGGCAATACTGGCGTTTACTGCATTATCAGCATTACCGCTAAATAGCGCCATAATCGCATCACCAATATATTTATCAATAAAGCCATGATTTTCAATGATCGCCGATTCCATCCGAGATAAATAAGCATTAATAAAATGAAAATTTTCCTCCGGCGTCATACTTTCCGAAAGGGTAGTAAAGTCCCGAATGTCGGAAAATATCACCGACATCTCTAACTGCACTTGGTCGCCCAATTCCACATCAAGGATGCTTGATTTTTCTAGAAAATGGAGGAATTGATTGGGGACGAAGCGCTCGTAAGCTTTGTTGAGTTGAAAAAGTTCGTTGGTGAACCTGATCTGCTCTGTTTCGGCTTTTTTGCGCTCCGTTATATCTTGAAATGCTGCTATGCCGTAGGCAATATTGTTCTGATTATCATAGATAGGCTTTCCCCAAACTTCGATGGGTACAACCTTGTCACTCTGGTAGATTTCCATATCATTAACAGTGGAACTTTCACCATTTAATGCCCGCACTCCAGGCATTTTTTCAGCAGGATATGGATTGGAAGTGTCCGCAGTATATAGTTGATAAACCTCTGCGAATTGCTCGCGCGTGGCATCAGGCGCAACTCCTTTTCCCAGAAGCTGCTGCCCCTTCTGATTAACGTAGTAAGGTGTACCACTGGGTTTGAGTACAACTATGCCTACTGGCATTGCTTCTAGGAATTGAGTCAGCCTCGTTTCATTTTCGCGGACTTCTGTATAGAGTTTAGAATTTTGAATCGAGATAGCCGCCTGTCCAGATAACACTTTTAATAGTTCCACTCTTTCTGGTGTAAAAGCTCCGGCTGTCAGATTATTTTCTAGGTAAACAATACTGACAATTTGAGATTGGTTAATCAGCGGCACGCATAAAATTGATTTGGGCTGATTTTTGCGGATGTAGGGGTCGTTAGTAAATTGTCCCTCTCGAACCGCATCATCTAGTACCACGCTTTCTTGAGTGCGGGCCACATAATTGACAATTGCGGAGGAAAGTTCCTGACAATCTTCAACGGGGATTGACTGCAAGACGGTGACGAGTTCAGAATTTATTGTCCCGTCAGCTTCAATTAACAACTTTTCCTGGCTTGATAAAATTAGGTATCCTCTTTGCGCCCCTGCATTTTCCATCAAAATTTTCATTAAGCTAGACAGTAACTTATCTAGCAATATTTCGCCAGAGATCGCGCTCGTTGCCTTCATGACTGTGGTGATATCTAAGTTAGATTCCGAACCATTTGTCGTCACTCTTGCCGTAGTTTTAGTGTTTTTATTTTTCCGTTGAATTGGTTTTAACAACTGTGAATATCGCGTTTCTAAATCCGTTACTTTAGCAGTGGCTCCCCATTGGAGATAACAATAATACGCCTCAATCATGTAGAGTTGGGCAAATTTTTCTTTACCCATTTCTAGGTAAAATTTGGCGGCGAGTTCGTTGGCAAGGGCTTCTTCGTTGAGAAATTGATTTTCTTTAGCAAGGGAGATGGCGCGATCGTACATTTCAATTGCCTCAGCTTTATTGCCCAAAACTCGATGTTTTTCGGCCTCAACCAAATACCATTTATGCAGATGATTCATCGGAGCATTTTGCGCCCACTGTTGCAGAGTCGTTTGATGGGCTTCCGCCTGAGTAATAATTTCAGCTTGCTCGATTTCTGGCTGTGTGGAGAAGATCGCCAAGTGCGTCAAGGCTGCATAAAAATGGAAAACGGGAACATGAATCAATCCCGATAATGCCATCAAATACGGCTTGACTAGGCAAATGTAGTTTAGAGCAGCCGGATAATTACCCCAGGAGTAGGCAAGCAGTAGTTTGTAGACGTAGACAAGGGCGATCGCACTGAATTCACGCTCCTGATAGTGCTTAGGAATCATTACCGTTTCATCATAGGCTTCGCCGATTAAGCAATCCGACAGAGTACGAACTTCCCTCAAGTTCTGCAACATCTGCCACTCCATATGCAAATAAGTCCGAGCAGAATATTGCTTCACCTGAGCCAA